>NZ_JBWMAW010000013.1:0-119171 GCF_056521395.1 Rhodoferax sp. LS1R11 | reverse complement strand
CAAGCGTGAAGACGTGCAGCGCGGCCAAGTGCTGTGCAAGCCCGGCTCCATCAAGCCTCACACCCACTTCTCGGGCGAGATCTATGTCTTGTCCAAGGATGAGGGCGGACGCCACACACCGTTCTTCAACAACTACCGTCCCCAGTTTTACTTCCGTACCACGGATGTGACCGGTGCGATCGAGTTGCCAGAAGGCAAAGAGATGGTGATGCCGGGTGACAACGTGTCGATCACGGTCAAGTTGATCAACCCGATCGCCATGGAAGAAGGTCTGCGTTTCGCCATCCGTGAAGGTGGCAAGACGGTGGGTGCTGGTGTGGTTGCCAAAATCATTGCGTAATTCGCAAATACCAAAGGAATTACCATGGCTACCAAACAAAAAATCCGTATTCGCCTGAAGGCCTTTGACTACAAACTCATCGACCAATCGGCCGCTGAAATTGTGGATACCGCCAAGCGCACTGGCGCGATTGTCAAGGGCCCCGTGCCCTTGCCAACCCGCATGAAACGTTTCGACATTCTGCGTTCACCTCACGTGAACAAGACAAGTCGTGATCAGTTCGAAATCCGTACACACCAGCGTTTGATGGACATTGTTGATCCAACTGACAAAACAGTTGATGCATTGATGAAGCTTGATCTGCCAGCTGGTGTTGACGTCGAAATCAAACTGCAGTAATCATTGAGTGTTGAGGTCAGCGTCAAGTACGCTGGTTTCATTGCTTGATTGAGTGAAGTGGGGTCTTGCATGAAAAACAAGACCGAGCTATACTCGCAGGCTTCGCCGGATTTGCTCGCGCATTTTCGGTGGAGTTTTATTAACAGTCTTTCATGTCAAAACGGTGCAGCCAATTGAAGTTGCAGCGATGAAAGTTACGGAGAAAAAAATGAGTCTTAGCAATCGCTTAGGGTTGCTGGGGCGCAAGGTAGGCATGATGCGCCTATTCACCGATGAGGGGGATGCAATCCCTGTCACGGTGATAGATGTGTCTAACAACCGTGTGACCCAGGTGAAAACCCAAGAGAATGACGGCTATGTTGCCTTGCAGGTGACATTTGGTGCGCGCAAAGCTTCGCGCGTCACAAAGCCAGCCGCTGGACACCTTGCCAAGGCAGGTGTTGAAGCCGGTGAAATCATTCAAGAATTCCGCTTAACCGCAGATGTGGCTTCTCAGTACAAAGCGGGTGCAACTGTGCCTGTGACGTCTGTATTTGCTGTTGGCCAAAAGGTCGATGTGCAAGGTACCACCATCGGTAAAGGTTTTGCTGGAACGATCAAACGTCACCATATGAGCTCGCAGCGTGCATCGCACGGCAATAGCCGTTCGCACAACGTTCCTGGTTCTATTGGTATGGCTCAAGATCCTGGTCGCGTGTTTCCTGGTAAACGCATGACGGGTCATTTGGGTGACGACACTGTGACAACGCAAAACCTCGACGTGATCCGTGTTGACGAAGCTCGTCAGCTCCTCATGATCAAGGGTGCTATCCCAGGTTCGGCCGGCGGTTTTGTGACCGTTCGCCCGGCAGTCAAAGTTAAAGCAAAAAATGATGCGAAGGGAGCGAACTGATGCAGCTCGAACTCCTGAATGAACAAGGTTTGGCCACTTCAAAAGTTGAAGTCGCCGAGACTGTGTTTGGTCGTGCTTATAACGAAGATCTGGTTCACCAGATTGTGGTTGCTTTCCAGGCCAATGCCCGTCAAGGCACCCGGGCCCAGAAAGACCGTGAGCAGGTCAAGCACTCGACCAAGAAGCCTTTTAAACAAAAAGGTACGGGTCGTGCACGTGCTGGTATGACTTCCTCGCCTCTGTGGCGCGGCGGCGGTCGGATTTTTCCGAATATGCCTGACGAGAATTTTACGCAGAAGATCAACAAGAAGATGTACCGTGCTGGCATGGCATCGATCTTGTCGCAACTCGCTCGTGAAGGCCGTTTGGCAGTGGTTGACTCCATGAAAGTGGACTCTCCCAAAACCAAACCATTGGCAGCCAAGTTCAAAGCCATGAATCTGGAATCCGTGTTGGTGATCGCTGACGAAGTCGACGAAAACCTGTACTTGGCTTCCCGCAATTTGGTGAATATTTTGGTTGTTGAGCCGCGTTATGCTGATCCAGTATCTCTGGTTCACTACCGCAAGGTGCTCGTCACCAAGGCCGCGATGGAAAAACTCCAGGAGATGTTCGCATGAGCCACGGTCCTAATCTGACTAAGTTTGACGAAGGTCGTCTGATGCAAGTGCTCGTCGCTCCCATCGTGTCTGAAAAGGCAACCATGGTCGCGGAAAAGAGCAATGCAGTCACTTTCAAAGTGCTGCAGGATGCTACCAAATATGAGATCAAGGCCGCTGTGGAATTGATGTTCAAGGTTGAGGTTAAAGGCGTCTCTGTGGTGAACACCAAGGGCAAAACCAAACGTTTTGGCAAGTCTGTCGGCCGTCGCGATAACATTCGCAAAGCCTACGTCACGCTGAAGCCTGGTCAAGAGCTGAACCTCGGCGGGGAGGCTGCGTAATCATGGCTGTCATTAAAATGAAACCAACCTCACCAGGCCGTCGTGGCATGGTGAAGGTGTCGCGTGACCACTTGTACAAGGGTGAGCCCTTTGCACCCTTGTTGGAACCTCAGTTCCAGCATGCTGGCCGCAATAACAATGGTCACATCACGACGCGCCACAAAGGTGGTGGTCACAAGCATCATTACCGTGTGGTTGACTTCCTTCGTACGAAGGATGGCATCCCCGCGAAAGTGGAGCGCATTGAGTACGATCCCAACCGTTCAGCGCACATCGCCTTGGTGTGTTATGCCGACGGTGAGCGTCGCTACATCATTGCTCCTCGTGGTCTTGAGGTCGGTGCATCTATCATGAGTGGTGCAGAAGCGCCAATTCGTGTTGGTAACACATTGCCCATTCGCAATATTCCGGTGGGTTCCATCGTGCACTGCATTGAGTTGCAAATCGGTAAAGGCGCTCAAATCGTGCGTTCAGCCGGTACATCTGCGACCTTGCTGGCGCGCGAAGGCATCTACGCCCAGGTTCGTATGCGCTCAGGTGAGGTTCGCAAGATCCACATTGAATGCCGTGCAACTCTTGGTCAAGTGGCCAACGAAGAGCACAGCTTGCGCCGTCTGGGCAAAGCTGGCGCGAAGCGCTGGAAGGGTATTCGTCCGACCGTTCGCGGTGTGGTTATGAATCCTGTGGATCACCCACATGGCGGTGGCGAAGGCAAGACCGGAGAAGGCCGTCATCCAGTCGATCCTTGGGGTAATCTGACCAAGGGTTACCGTACCCGTAACAACAAGCGCACGCAGGTCATGATCGTGTCGCGTCGCAAGAAGTAAGGGGTAGGTAAATGACTCGTTCTCTCAAAAAAGGTCCGTTTGTTGACCATCACTTGGTCGCAAAAGCCGATAAGGCTGTTGCAACCAAAGACAAAAAGCCGATTAAGACCTGGTCGCGTCGCTCAATGGTTTTGCCCGATTTCATCGGCTTGACCATCGCGGTGCACAACGGCAAACAGCACGTGCCGGTCTATATCACCGATCAAATGGTTGGCCACAAGTTAGGTGAGTTTGCTCTCACCCGTACTTTCAAGGGCCATCCTGCGGACAAAAAAGTCCAAAAAAAATAAGGAGGTGACCATGGAAACACGTGCAACCCTTCGTGGCGTTCGTTTGTCGGTCGATAAAGGCCGATTGGTCGCGGATCTTATCCGCGGCAAGAAAGTGGACCAAGCCTTGAACATTTTGCAGTTCACGCAGAAAAAAGCTGCTGTGATCATCAAGAAGGTTCTGGAGTCCGCCATTGCCAATGCTGAGCATAACGACGGTGCCGACATCGACGAATTGAAGGTTAAAACCATCTTCGTTGAGCAAGGTGCTTCGCTCAAGCGCTTCACGGCCCGCGCAAAAGGTCGTGGCAACCAAATCAGAAAACCCACGTGCCATGTGTACGTGACGGTTGGTAACTGAAAGAGGCCAGGAAGATATGGGACAAAAAATCCACCCAACCGGCTTTCGCTTGTCGATCAGCCGCAATTGGGCATCACGCTGGTACGCCAATGACCGTGATTTCGCGGGCATGCTGGCTGAAGACATCAAGGTGCGCGAGTACCTGAAGGCCAAACTGAAAAACGCGTCAGTGTCGCGAGTTCTCATCGAGCGTCCTGCCAAGAATGCCCGTATCACGATTTTCTCGGCTCGTCCGGGGGTTGTGATCGGCAAAAAAGGCGAAGACATCGAAAACTTGAAGCGCGAACTGTCACGCCAGCTTGGCGTGCCGGTGGCAGTGAACATCGAAGAAGTGCGCAAGCCTGAAATCGATGCGAAGCTGATCGCTGACAGCATCACGCAGCAGCTCGAAAAACGGATCATGTTCCGTCGTGCCATGAAGCGCGCCATGCAAAATGCCATGCGTTTGGGTGCCCTCGGCATCAAGATCATGTCGTCTGGCCGTTTGAACGGTATCGAGATCGCCCGTTGTGAGTGGTATCGCGAAGGTCGCGTGCCACTTCACACCTTGCGTGCCGACATCGATTACGGTACTTCGGAAGCTAAAACAACCTACGGCATCATTGGTGTCAAGGTTTGGGTTTACAAGGGTGACACGTTGGGTCGTAACGATCTGCCCGCCGTTGTTGAGCCTCGTGCTGAAGATGACCGTCGTCCACGTGGCCCTCGCCGTGATGCCCGTCCTGGTTCCGATCGTCCCGCTCCTCGCGGTGCGCGTCGTCCGCCAATGGGTGGCAACACTGCGCCTGCCGATGGCAGTGACAAACCCGCAGAGGCCACTGGGGCTGATGCTAAGAAACCCACCGTTCAGCGCGTCCGCAAGGTAGCCGCGCCAGCTGCAGCAGCTGACGGAAAAGGAGAATAACTATGTTGCAACCCGCTCGTCGCAAGTACCGCAAAGAGCAAAAGGGCCGTAACACCGGTATCGCGACCCGAGGTAGCTCGGTCGCGTTTGGTGATTTCGGTCTGAAATGTATTGACCGTGGTCGTTTGACTGCACGTCAGATCGAAGCCGCACGTCGTGCGATTTCCCGTCACGTGAAGCGTGGCGGCCGTATCTGGATTCGTGTGTTTCCTGACAAGCCGATTTCCCAAAAGCCTGCTGAAGTGCGTATGGGTAACGGTAAGGGAAACCCCGAGTACTACGTGGCTGAAATTCAGCCCGGCAAGATCGTTTTTGAAATCGTGGGTGTTCCAGAAGAGTTGGCTCGTGAAGCGTTTCGTTTGGCAGCCGCCAAACTGCCTTTGCGCACCACTTTTGTGGCTCGCATGATCGGCCAGTAATCAGGAGAACATGATATGAAAACTACTGAACTACGCCAAAAAGACGTCGCTGGTTTGCAAACTGAGGTCAAAGAGCTCCAAAAAGCCCACTTTGGTCTGCGCATGCAGAAGGCCACTCAACAACTCAATAACACCGCTACGCTGCGCTCTACGCGCCGCGATATTGCTCGCGCCAAGACTATTCTTGTCGAGAAGCAAAGCGCTGAAAAATCCGCCAAATAAGGAGCGATAAATGACGGAAGCTAAAAAATCCCTCAAGCGCACCTTGATTGGCAAGGTGGTCAGCGACAAGCGTGCCAAGACTGTAACGGTCCTGATTGAACGCCGCGTCAAGCATGAGCTGTACGGAAAAATCGTTGGCAAGTCCAGCAAATACCACGCCCATGATGAAAAGGGCGAGTACAAGGTGGGCGACATGATTGAAATCGTGGAAAGCCGGCCAATTTCCAAAACCAAGAATTGGGTAGCTACCCGCTTGGTGCAAAAGGCTGCTGCGGTCTAAGTCCATGCAGTTTTAAACTGCAGGATTGTCGAAAACGGCTCACAATGTGAGCCGTTTTCATTTGTGAAATCGAACTCGTAATTTCAGGAGCATTTAATGATCAAAGTAGGTGACAGTCTTCCCGCAACGACCTTGATGGAATACATGGAAGTCGAGGGCGGCGGTTGTAGTCTCGGCCCCAATCCGGTGGATGTGGCCAAAGCCACGGCCGGTAAAACCATCGCCTTGTTTGCTCTGCCTGGCGCATTCACGCCCACCTGCTCGGCCAAACATGTGCCGGGCTATATCAGCAAGTTTGCTGAATTGAAAAGCGCGGGTGTCGACGAGATCTGGTGTGTCAGCGTGAATGATGCATTTGTCATGGGCGCGTGGGCGCGTGATCAAAAGACGGACGGTAAAGTACGCATGTTGGCAGACGGCGATGCCGCCTTCACCAAGGCGACTGGTCTGACGCTGGACCTGACGGGTAAGGGTCTCGGTTTGCGTAGCAACCGCTATTCCATGCTGGTTAAAGATGGCAAGGTGGTATCCCTCAATAACGAAGGACCTGGTGAGTTTGCGGTGAGTGACGCGGAGACACTGCTTGCTCAAGCCAAGGCCTGAGCCGATCTTTGATCAGTAAACGGCACCCAGGAGCGTCCGGGGTGTCGTTTACAGTTCAGCCTTGAGGTAGTGAGCCCCTTCAATGGGGTTGTGGTAGTAGGGGGGGATTTCTTCAAATCCGAGTTCCTGGTAGAGGACGCGGGCACTTTCCATGGTGTCAAGTGTGTCCAATAAAACGCAGTCGTAGTCGGCTTGGCGTGCGTAATCCATGATGGCTTCAGCCAGTTGGCGACCCAGTCCAAATCGTCGGAAGCGCGGGCGTACAAACAGCCTTTTCATTTCACTGGCGTTAGGATAGTCCACTGTATCCAGGGGTCTAAGGGCGCAACACCCCGCCAGTTCCCCGTCAACGTAGGCTAGTCTCAATGCGCCACGGGGCTCGTGGTAGTCACCCGGTAGTTCGCGGAGTTCGGACTCGAAATTTTGAAAACACAAGTCAATGTTGAGACTCTTCGCATATTCGCGGAATATCTCTCGTGACGCATGAAGTTCAGCCGGTGTGCTGGGCGCCAGCAGGTGGATGGACGGTGTGGTCATGGGGGGTGTGGTCATGGGGGGTGAAAAAACACGGTTTTTTGCGGACAAATAACAGCTATTCAAGCAGCCAGGCTGACCAACCAGGCTACCAAAGCGCCACAGCCGATCAAGATCAGCAGGCCCAACAGGCGGGAGCGGGTATCGTCGCGTGAGCTTTGGGCCTCACACGGAAGTTGCTTGTCTCCAAGAATCATGGGGCGCACCAGGTTGTCGTGTTTTTTGATCCAGTAGAAAAGGATCGCCCCCATGTGCAGGAGAACCAGGCCGATCACGATCAACTTGCCGATATCCTTGTGATAAAAAGTGGCGCCGTGGACCACCGCGTTGGAGACCCACCGGCTGAACGGACCCGCATTGGCAATTTCGTCGTCACTGATCAAACCGGTCGCGACTTGAATAAGCAAGAACCCCAGCATGGCAAAAACCGACCCTGCTCCCAAAGGGGTGTGCCCCACTGAGTGTTCAGCTCTTGAAGTCCCTTTGATGTAGGCCACGATGGCGCTGGGTGAATAGATGAAGGAGGCGAAGCGGGACCAATGGCCGCCTACGATGCCCCAGACAAGTCGAAACAACAACAAGCACAGCATGGCGTAGCCAAACCGGAAATGCCAGACCATCGCTTCGCCGCCGATCTGACCTGTGGTGATCAGGGCCAGCAGGCACAGGACAAGGGCCCAATGGAAGGCGCGTGTGGGGAGATCCCACACTCTGACGGTCGTTGTCATGGCTATCCTTTCAAGCGCCGTCGAGGGCAGATACCTGCTTCTTGGCAGCACGGCTGACATCGCGTGGAAGCAATACGGCGCCGGAAGGCCGCGATGCGCAGTTTCCCTGATGAGTTGAATTTCACAGAACTTCCGCCGCGAAAACTCGCTCTGACCTTGGGTTTTTGCTCATCAATACCACCGGAGACATCATGAAAAAAATTGTACCTTTCATTCTTGCGTTTTCAACCGTTGCGCTGTCAGTGCCCGCGGCGGCCCAGTTTGCCAAAGCGGAAGACGCCATCAAATATCGAAAAAGCGTGATGTTCGTGATGCAGCAAAACTTTGGCCGCGTGGCGGGCATGGCGGGAGGGCGCATTCCGTTTGATGCCACGGTGGCGGCAGAAAGCGCGGCCGTTGCCGAGTTCATGTCCAGGCTGCCCTGGCCTGCCTATGTTGATGGCACTGACAGGGGTGACACCCGGGCCAAGCCCGAAATATGGAAAGAAGCGGCCAAGTTCAAAGAGTACTCGAATAACCTGCAGCAGGAAATGGGCAAGCTGGTGGCTGCGGCTAAAACAGGCAACCTGGACAGTATCAAGGCGGCGGTGAATGCCACCGGGGGCAGTTGCAAGACCTGCCACGACGCTTTCCGTAAAGAGTAAGAGGGTCGGCACCAGGCCAGGCAACGGGACCGGTCAGGCCTCCGCCAGCAGCTTTTCGATCAGCCGGTGCAGCTCGGCGAAGTCCGGTTCACCGACGTAGCGTTTGACGATGTCACCGCGTTTGTTGACCAGGTACGTGGTCGGCGTCAGTTGTACATCGCCCCAGGCTTTGGCAACCGCGCCGGTGTTGTCGATGGCGACATCAAAAGGCAGTTTTCGGCTTTGTGCAAAATTGACGACATAACTTGGGGGGTCGTAGCTCATTGCGACGGCAATGGTGTCGAAGCCCTGGGTTTTGTATTTCTCGTAGGTTGAGACCACTTTGGGCATCTCGGCGACGCAGGTGACGCAACTGGTGGCCCAGAAGTTCACCAAGGTCACTTTGCCTTTGAGTTGCGAAGTGACCTTGTTGGATCCGTCCAGCATGACAAAAGTCGACTGGGGTGCTGTTGATGCACCAGAGTTCAGGTAGACACCCGCCCCAATGGCCAAGACCGCGGCGAATACGGCAAGATACAGACTTCGTTTCATTTAATAGGTGTGTCCATGGATCGTCGACAGTTTAATTCCATCTCCGTGCCTTTGTTGTCGGCCGTGATTCTGCTGGCCCAAACGCAGGCACATGCCTTGTCCTTGGGCGATCTGACCAATGCCGAAGCCTCCAAAGGCCTCAAGACGGCGCTGGAGAAAGGCGCCATCGCTGCCATCAGTACGCTCGGTAGAACAGATGGATTCCTCGGGAACGAAAAAGTTCGCATTCCTTTGCCCGGTTTTTTGGAAGATGCGTCCAAACTGCTTCGAACCTTTGGTCAGGGCGCCCGCATTGACGAGCTGGTGACCGCCATGAACCGCGCGGCCGAAGCCGCCGTGCCGATGGCCAAGGACCTGTTGCTCGGCGCGGTCAAGTCGATGAACGTGACCGACGCCAAAAATATACTGGCCGGCGGTGAAACCTCGGTCACCCGTTTTTTTGCCGACAAGACACGGGCACCGCTCAGCGTCAAGTTTTTGCCAGTCGTCACCCAGGCCATTGAAAAGGTGGGCCTGGCGGAAAAGTACAACCAGGTGGCTGGCAAGGCGGCGGGCATGGGGCTGGTCAGACAGGAAGACGCGAACATTCAGCAACACGTGACCGGCAAGTCCCTGGATGGTCTGTACCTGATGATTGGGGAAGAAGAGAAGAAAATTCGCCAGGACCCCATTGGCACCGGGAGTGCGGTCCTGAAAAAGGTCTTTGGTGCCCTGAATTGAGGGGGTTTGGTCCGTATAGTCGACCCATGCCTTATTTCCGTTACACCGCATGGATGTGCGGCATTTTTCTTTTCAGCGGCTGCAGTCCCACCTTCAACTGGCGCGACGTCCGCACCGAGCAAACGCCAGTGGTCGCACTGTTTCCCTGCAAACCAGATCAAAATCAGCGCGAGGTCTTGTTGGCCGGTCAAGCGGTGAAGATGACGATGCTGGGGTGTGATGCCGGTGGTTCTACCTTCTCCCTGGCCTATGCCGATGTGAAGGACGGGGCCTTGGCAGGCAAGGCGCTGGAGGCCTGGAAATCCATCACCCTGGGCAATATCCGCTCTCAGCCCACTCAGGCGCGACCGTTCCTTCTGAAGGGGGCGGATGTCTTGCTTCAATCGTTGCAGGTCGATGCGCGGGGCACCCGCCCCAACGGCTCTGCCGTCGCCGTGCAGGCCGTCTGGTTTGCCGTGGGCTCCCAGGTTTTTCAGGCCACGGTGTATGGCGAGGGCGCAAGCCCGGCTGAGGCGGACACCTATTTCGCAGGTCTGCGGATTCAATGAGCCTGCTTTCTCCGCGCAAGGCGGTTGCCGTTTTTCTGGCATTTGCCTTCGCCTACTTTTTCTCGGCGCTGATCCGTGCCATCACCGCCACGCTGTCACCCACCTTGACGCAAGAGTTTGCGCTCAATGCGCGTGACCTGGGTTTGCTGGCCGGTGGCTACTTTCTGGGCTTTGCCGCAACCCAGTTGCCGCTGGGCACCTGGCTGGACCGGCACGGACCGAAAAAAGTCATCCTCGGGTTTCTGACGGTGGCGGTGCTGGGTTGTTTCGCATTTTCACGGGCCACGAGTTTTGCCGGCCTGCTAGCTGCCCGTATTTTGTGTGGTGTGGGCGTCAGCGCCTGTTTGATGGCGCCCTTGACCGGTTACCGCCGCTGGTTCGAAGCCTCCACCCAGATGCGCGCCAACTCGTGGATGCTGATGACCGGCTCGCTGGGCATGGTGGCCTCCACCCTGCCGGTGCAATGGCTGATGCCGCTGGTCGGCTGGCGCATGCTGTTTGTGGGCTTGGCCGCCCTGGTGCTGCTGTCCATGCTGCTGATCGCCTGGCAGGTACCGACGTGGCGTCTGGCGTCACAAGATGCCAATGACGCGGGGCAGGCCAAGGCCAGTTACGCGGAGGTCTGGCGGCACCCCTATTTCCGCAAAATGGCCCCCATGGGGGTTTTTTGTTATGGCGGGTTGGTCGCCATGCAGACGCTGTGGGCCTCGCCCTGGATGATCAAGGTGGCGGGCTACAGCCCGCTGCAGGCGGCCAGCGGATTGTTCTGGATCAATGTAGCGATGCTGGTCACCTTTTGGGCCTGGGGCATGGTCACCCCGTCACTGGCCCGCAGAGGATGGCACGCGGAGCATTTGATTGCACGTGGCCTGCCGGCCAGCTTTGTTTTTCTTGCTATTATTATCATAGCTGGCCCCGCGCTGTCTACCTGGTCTGCAGCCCTATGGGCCTTATATTGTGTGAGTTGTACCTTTGTCTCACTGGCGCAGCCGGCCGTGGGCATGGCCTTTGCCCCCGCCCTTGCAGGCCGCGCGTTGTCGGCGTACAACCTGATGATTTTTGCAGGCGTGTTTGCCGTGCAATGGGGCATTGGGCTGGGTGTGGATGGATTCAAGGCCCTGGGCTTGGGCGAAATACAGGCCTTCCAGGCCGCGATGAGTGTGTTTTTGCTGTGCTCCATGGCCGCCTATGCCTATTTTTTGATGGCGAAAAGCCATAATGAAGCTACATGAACAACGGCATCCTCATCATCGCCCATGCACCCTTGGCCCATGCCTTGCGCCAATGCGTGTTGCACGTATTTCCGGACGGCGCCGAAGGCGTGGCTGCGTTTGACGTGCAGCCCAATGTGCCCCCTGAAGAAACATTGGCCGGTGCACGCATGGCGCTGTCCTTGCTCAACACCCCGCAGACGCTGGTGTTGACCGACATGTTTGGGGCGACCCCATGCAATGTGGCCCAAAAACTCGTCGACGGTGTGAACTCGAAATTGATCGCCGGCATCAACCTGCCCATGCTGCTGCGTGCCGTGACCTACCGGCGGGAGTCGCTGGATGCGCTGATCGCGCGGGCCCTGGCCGGTGGCACGCAGGGCGTGATGCAGGTGGCCGTGACGGCGCCCCAGAACCAGGTAAGAAAGAAAAATGATCAAAACAACCACGACCATCAACAATAAGCTCGGCCTGCACGCGCGTGCGTCGGCCAAATTGACCAAACTGGCGGGCAGTTTTCCATGCGAGGTCTGGATGGCCAAGGGTGAGCGGCGCGTTAACGCCAAGAGCATCATGGGCGTCATGATGCTGGCGGCTGGCATGGGCACGAATGTGGACATCGAGACCCACGGCGAGCGCGAGCAGGAAGCCATGGACGCCCTGCTGGCCCTGGTGACGGATAAATTTGGAGAAGGTGAGTGACCTTTTCCATCCACGGTCTGGCGGTTGCCCGCGGCATTGCCATTGGGCGTGCGGTGCTGGTTGCGTCCAGCCGCGTGGATGTTGCGCACTATTTCATTGAGGCCTCGCAGGTGGGGGCCGAGATCGAACGGGTGCGCGCGGGGCGCGATGCGGTGGTGGAGGAAATCCAGCGTCTGCAGGCCAGCATTGTTCACATGGGCCCCAAAGAGGCGCCACAGGAGCTGACGGCGCTGCTGGATGTGCACTTGATGCTCCTGAACGACGAAGAATTGGTCGGCGGCGTCAAACACTGGATTACCGAGCGCCTCTACAACGCCGAATGGGCCTTGACGACGCAACTCGAAGTGATCGCCCGCCAGTTTGACGAAATGGAAGACGAGTACCTGCGCGAGCGCAAGGCTGACCTGGAGCAGATCACCGAAAAGGTGCTGCTTGCCATGAAAGGCATCTCCTCGCCCGTGGTGCAGACCCACAACCGCGGCGTACGCAACAAATCCCAGCAAGACCTGTTGCTGGACGATACCGTGGACGTGCCCCTGATTCTGATCGCGCACGACCTGTCGCCCTCCGATATGCTGCAATTCAAGCAAAGCGTGTTCGCGGGTTTCATCACCGACGTGGGCGGCAAGACTTCGCACACCGCCATCGTCGCCCGCAGCCTGGACATTCCGGCCGTGGTCGGCGCGCGCCTGAGCAGCCAGCTGGTGCGCCAGGACGACTGGGTCATTGTGGACGGGGACGCCGGTGTGGTGGTGGTCGACCCGTCGCCCATCATCCTGGCGGAATACGGTTTCAAGCAGCGCCAGGGTGAGTTGGAGCGCGGCCGCCTGTCACGCCTGCGCAACACGCCCGCGGTCACGCTGGACAACCAGAAGATTGAACTGCTGGCCAATATCGAGATGCCGGAGGATGCGTTGAGCGCCCTCAAGGCCGGTGCGGTGGGTGTGGGCCTGTTCCGTAGCGAGTTTCTCTTCATGGGGCGCCAGGGCAAGCTGCCCAACGAAGAAGAGCAGTACCAGGCCTACAAACGCGCTATCGAAGGCATGCAGGGCCTGCCGGTGACGATTCGCACGGTGGACGTGGGGGCAGACAAACCGCTGGACAACTCGCTCAAGGACGAGGCCCACCTGAACCCGGCGCTGGGTCTGCGCGCCATCCGCTGGAGCCTGGCCGACCCCGCCATGTTTCTGACGCAGTTGCGCGCCATCCTGCGCGCTGCGGCCCACGGCCAGGCGAACCTGCTGATTCCCATGCTGGTGCACGCCAGCGAGATCCGCCAGACCATGGCCCTGATTGACCATGCCCGGGTGCAGCTGGACAACCGCGGCGTGGCCTATGGCCCGGTCAAGATCGGCGCCATGATCGAAATTCCTGCGGCGGCGTTGACGCTCAAGGTATTCTTGAAGTACTTTGACTTCCTGTCCATCGGCACCAACGACCTGATCCAGTACACCCTGGCCATTGACCGCGCTGACGAGTCGGTCGCGCATTTGTACGACCCCTTGCACCCCGCCGTGTTGCGGCTGGTGGCGGGCACCATTGCCGAGTGTCGGGCGCAGGGCAAACACGTCAGTGTGTGCGGCGAGATGGCGGGGGATACCACCCTGACCCGCTTGTTGCTGGGCTTGGGTTTGCGCAGTTTTTCAATGCATCCCGCGCAAATTCTGGCCGTTAAACAAGAGGTGCTGCGAGCCGATGCGGGCAAACTGGAGGTCTGGGCCGAAGAGATCATGGCCGACGACGAACCCGGTTTGCGGCTCACCAAACACTGAGTTTAAAACAGCCGGAACGCCAGCGGAATCAGCAGCGAGGCCAACAGCACCTGCAGGCCCAGCGCCAACCCGGCGTAGGCGCCCGCATCGGCATTGACCTGCAGGGCGCGTGCCGCGCCAATGCCGTGTGCGGCCGTACCCAGTGCAAAGCCTCGCGCCATCCAGCCCGCGGGGTTGGTCGGAATTTCCAGCGCATCAAACAGGTATTTGCCGCTCAACGCCCCGACCATGCCGGTGACCACGGCAAACACCGCAGCCAGCGCGGGGATGCCGCCAATCTTGTCGGCAATGCCCATGGCAACGGGGGCCGTGACCGATTTGGGCGCCAGCGACAACACGACATCCAGAGGCAAGCCCACTGCCCAGCCCAGGGCCAACGCGGAACCACTGGCCGCCGTGCCGCCCGCCAGCGCGGCCAGCAGCAGCACCCGCCAGCGTTTGCGCAACTCGGCGCGACGCTCCCACAGCGGCCAGGCTAGCGCCACGACTGCGGGGCCGAGCAGAAAGTGGATGAACTGCGCGCCCGCAAAATACGTGGGGTAACTCACCCCGGTGGCCAGCAACACGCTGGCAATTGTGACGACAGTCCACAACACCGGGTTGGCCCACGGCGCCTGTTGCAGGCGGGCGTAGGCGGCTTGCGCCAGCACATAAACCACCAGCGTGGCCGTCAAGCCAAACAGGGGCGTGGCCGACAGGTAAATCCAGAGTTCGACGAACTTAGGCATCGGTTTTCTCCCGAAGCCCGTGCAAGACCAGCGCCGTCACCACCAGCCCTGCCCAGGTGGACAACACCACCACGATCAGCATGCGCACGCCATATTGCCCCACCAGTCCCAAGTGGGTCATGACGCCCACGCCCACCGGTACAAACAACAGGGAGAGGTGGGACAGCAGAAAGTTGGCGCAGGCCGCCACCGGCTCGCGCACGGGTGGCCAGCGCAGGGCCAACAGCAGTAAGAGCATGCCCACCACCGGGCCGGGAAAAGGCAGCGAGAGGCCGCGCGCCAGCAGTTCGCCGAGGGATTGCAGCGCCAGAAGCCAGGCCAGGCCACGCAGGGCAATCATGGCGTGTGGCGCCTAGAAGCGCGGCAGGTCCGGGTGCTTGATCTGCCCGCCGCGCACCAGCATCTTGCCGTACTCGGCGCAGCGGTTGAGCGTGGGAATGACCTTGCCGGGGTTGAGCAGGCCCTTGGCGTCAAAGGCGCGCTTGACGCCAAACATCTGCTCGTTTTCTTCAGCCGAAAACTGCACACACATGGAGTTGAGTTTTTCCACGCCCACGCCATGTTCACCGGTCACGGTGCCGCCCATGGCGACGCTGGTCTCCAGAATGTCGGCACCAAACAGTTCGCAGCGGTGCAGCTGGTCGGGGTCGTTGGCATCAAACAGAATGAGCGGGTGCAGGTTGCCGTCGCCGGCGTGGAAGACGTTGGCGCAGCGCAGCTGGTACTTTTTCTCCATCTCCTGGATCGCCAGCAGGATATCGGCCAGGCGTTTGCGCGGAATGGTCGAGTCCATGCACATGTAGTCCGGGCTGATGCGTCCGCTGGCGGGAAAGGCATTTTTGCGCCCGCTCCAGAACCGCAGGCGCTCGGCTTCGTCCTTGCTGACCGCAATGGCGGTGGCGCCGCGCGCGCTCAGCACGGCGCTCATGCGGCCGATTTCTTCTTCCACCTCTTCGGGCGTGCCGTCACTCTCGCACAGCAAAATGGCTTCGGCATTCAGGTCGTAGCCCGCATGCACGTAGTCTTCCACGGCGGCGGTCATGGGCTTGTCCATCATCTCCAGCCCGGCTGGAATGATGCCCGCGGCAATGACGGCCGCCACCGCATCACCGGCGCGGCGGATGTCGTCAAAGCTGGCCATGATGCAGCGCGCCAGTTGCGGTTTGGGGATCAGTTTGACGGTGACTTCGGTGGCAATCGCCAGCATGCCCTCGGAGCCGATGACGATGCTCATCAGGTCAAAGCCGGGCGTGTCCAGCGCGTCCGAGCCAAATTCGACGGCTTCGCCTTCCATCGTGAAGCCCTTGATCTTGACGATGTTGTGCAAGGTGAGGCCGTATTTCAGGCAGTGCACGCCGCCCGAGTTCTCGGCCACGTTGCCACCGATGGTGCAGGCAATCTGGCTGGAGGGGTCGGGCGCGTAATACAGGCCGTGGCGCGACACGGCTTCGCTGATGGCCAGGTTGCGCACGCCGCATTGCACCACCGCCGTGCGGCTGAGCGGGTTGATGTTGAGGATCTGGTTGAACTTGGCCAGTGACAGCGTGACGCCCAGGCGGTGCGGCATGGCGCCGCCCGACAGGCCGGTGCCGGCGCCGCGGGCCACCACCGGCACCTCCAGCGCATGGCAGACCCGCAGCACGGCGCGGACCTGGTCTTCGGTTTCCGGCAGGGCCACCACCAGCGGGCGCTCGCGGTAGGCGGTCAGCCCGTCACACTCATACGGCGTGGTGTCTTCCTTGTTCCAGATCAGCGCGTGTGAAGGCAAAAGCGCCTCCAGCCCGCGCACGATCTGCGCCTGGCGCTCTGTTCTTTGTAGCATGTCGCGCTGGGAAGGGGAGAGGGGGGCATTCATGGTGGGTTCACGCGTCCATTCAATTACAGGCTCCACTGTAGGGCGAAGTCGGGGCGGCGGGCGTGAGGATTTTTGCAAACAAACGTGAAAACAAGTTGCTATCTATTTAATAGCTGCTTGTGCAAGTTCCACCTGGGCTACAGCCTGATTTCATATAAAAACTCAGGCCACGCTCTTCTTCAGCCATTCCGCAAACGCGGCGCACTCCCAGCGGTCCATCATGCCGGTACGCCAGCACAGGTAATGCGCGTGCGGACTGGGCACGTTGCGCTCATACAGGCGCACCAGCGAGCCATGTTCCAGCCAGGGCGCGCCCAACTTCAGGCGCACCAGGGCCACGCCCATGTCGGCGGCGGCGCCATCGCACAGCAGACCGATGTCGTTGAACTGCGAGCCCTCCACGGGTTCCGGCCAGTCCAGGTGGTTGGCGGCAAACCAGGTGCGCCAGGGCTCCAGCGGGCTGCGCAGAAAGCTCTCGCCTTCCAGGTCTTCCGGCGCCACAAACGGGCCGTGTTCGCGCACGTAGGCAGGTGAGGCCATGGGCGTGACCTCGTCCTTGATCAGGCACACGTGCTCCACGTCGGCATAACGACCGGCGCCAAAGCGGATCATCAGGTCGGCATCCTCGGCGACCACGTCCAGCAAGGGGATGGAGACTTGCAGGGTCAGGTCAATCTCGGGATAGGCCTCGGTGAACTGGCGCAGGCGCGGCAGCAGGATGGAGCGCGCAAAGGTGGGCGTCACCGCCAGGCGCAGCTTGCGTTTGCCCGGTGCCGAGGCCGAGCTGGGAAACTTCTCCAGCATGGCGAGCCCTTCACGCACGTGGGCGAGGTACTCGGTGCCCTCGGTGGTGAGCGAAAAATCAGCCCGGCCGAACAGCTTGGTGCCGATGATCTGCTCCAGTTGTTTCACGCGGTGGCTCACGGCGCTGGGCGTCACGCACAGTTCTTCGGACGTCTGCGTCACGCTGCGCAGGCGGGCCAGCGCCTCAAAAGTCAACAGGCATTGAATCGGGGGGATGCGGGCAGCAGTCATGGGGGCATTGTCCCACTGCGGGGGCCGGGAGGCGCTGGGTACAATTCCGGCCAATCTCAACTCAGGTAGCTCCCCATGTCCGATCGTCTTGCCGTGCTGGCGCAGTACCTGATTCCCAAGCAGGCCATGACCGCTTTTGCCGGCCGCGTGGCGCGTGCGCAGGGCGGCGCCCTGACCACCCGGCTGATTGAATGGTTTGTACAGCGCTACAACGTCAACATGGCCGAGGCGGCCAACCCGGACATCACCAGCTACCCCTCATTCAACGAGTTCTTTACGCGGGCGCTCAAGCCCAATGCCCGCCCGCTGGCCCGCGCCGACCTGATTTGTCCGGTGGATGGCGCCATCAGCCAGTTCGGCCCGATCGCCGGCCAGCAGATTTTTCAGGCCAAGGGCCACCAGTTTTCCAGTACCGCGCTGGTCGGCGGCGACGCCGCGCTGGCGGCCCGGTTTGACGATGGCAGTTTTGCCACGCTGTACCTGAGCCCGCGCGACTACCACCGCATCCACATGCCGGTGGGCGGGCGCCTGACGCGCATGATTTATGTGCCGGGCGACCTGTTCTCGGTCAACCCCACCACGGCACGCGGCGTGCCGGGGCTGTTTGCCCGCAACGAACGCGTGGTCTGTGTGTTCGAGTCCGGACAAGGGCCGTTTGTGCTGGTGCTGGTGGGCGCCACCATCGTGGGCAGCATGGCCACCGTGTGGCACGGCATCGTCAACCCGCCGCGCGGCGGGGTGGTGCGCGAATGGCGCTATGACGACCAGAACATCGTGCTCCAGCAAGGCGAGGAAATGGGCCGCTTCCTGCTGGGCTCCACCGTAGTGATGTTGTTTCCCAAAGGCCCTCTGCAGTTCAACCCCGCCTGGGCGCCGGGCGGTGCCATCCGCTTGGGTGAGGCGATGGCCGGTCAGCGTTAGGCTGGGCGAGCTCGGACTACGAGCCCGGTTCAGGGCTGAGCCGGCTGCCGGGCGGCAAAGTTGGCGCAATAGTCCACGTCCGGCGCGGGCTGGGTGGACCAAGTCTGGTCAAAGGGTACTATATTTTTAATAGCTGTCTGCGCACGTTCCACGCCGAGAAACACTGTTTTTGCCATAAATTGTGGTGGCAAATGCTGCACCACCCCCAAGGTCCGGTCCACATGGCCGTTGCCGGCCAGCAGCAGCACCGTTTTACCCGGCACTGCCGCCTAGGTGATGGTGTGGGCCATGGCCACGTCGCGTGCAATCTGGATGCGCGTCATGGGTGAAATCTGGCTCTCGGGCAGCAGTTCGCAGTGGCCCAGGCGGATGCTTTGTTGCTGCGCCTTGAGCGCCGGGCCGTTGAGCAGGCCGTCCAGTCGCTGGTCCGCCATGGCCTCGCGCAGGTGCGCCTTGGGCAGGTTGCCGCCCAGGACCGGCACGCCCGCACGCACCGCGGCCATCACGGCGGGTCCGTAGGCAGCCCAGGGCCAGGCTTCATCATCCCACTGCAAGGCGGTCTGCACCTGGGCTTCGGTGGCGAGCGGGGTGAGTTGGCCGGTGGACTGGCCTTGCGGGCTCATCTCCAGCACGAGCGCGGCCAGCACCTGCCGGGCGACCAGGGCGTCAACGACCCACCGGTGGATGCGCTGGTGGTCCGGCGCATCGTGCTTTTCACCCAGCAGGATCGCGTCCGCGGGCAGGAGTTGCTTGAGCTGGCTGAGTTGCCGGTTGGGGAGGTTGTCGGGTTGGGCGCCTGCGGGGAAGGCCCCGCACCCGGTCAAACCGAGGAGAGTCATTATCAGAACCCAGAGCCGTTTGACGTTCATTGGCGGCCGGGTCGAATCGAGCGGGTGGGTCAGTGCACCACGACCGGGTTTTGCGCCAGTTCGGCGTACTGCTCCAGCGTGTCTTCCACTTCTTCCTGCGTGGGGGTGTTTTCCTGCCAGGCGGAGATGTGCATTTGAAACAACTCGGCCCAGGAACCGTCGAGGTAGACCTCTTTGTTGGCGCGTTTGTCCACAATTTCAAAGCCGTGGCGTGCCAGCGTAGGCACGGGCCGCGTTTTTTCTGCCCCGGCCACCGTTGCCTCAGGCGCGGGATTGGCCAGCATGTGAGTCACAGAGTAGGTGTCAGAGTCGTAAAGCGTGTGCATGGTGAATTATCCCTTAATCATCCTTTTTGTTCAGGTGGCCGCATTGGCGGCAATTTCAAGGGCAGGGCCATTCCACGGGGCCCGGCTTGCAGGCTGGCTCAGGGCAGGGGCTCGGTGGACTGCCATTTCTGGTCGATGAAGTCGCCATTGGACTCGGTCAGGCGGATGCGTGCAGGCAGGTAGCCCAGGGTGGGCGCCATCCACAACTCGACCTTTTGGTCAAACTCCTGGCGCGGGTTGCGCACCAGTTTCAGGGTGGCCAGTTCGCCTCCCGGCAGGGCCAGGGTTTCGGTGCCACCCACCGTGAACAACCAGGTTTCCGAGTCTTTGGCGTTGATGCACTGAAACGTGATGGTGCTGCCCGCCGGGTACTGCGCTGGGTTCGCAGCCAGCATGGCGGCCAGTTGCACCAGAATGCTCAGGCGGTCCTGCGCCCCGGCCAGCAGGGGCACATCAGGCGTGTTGGCGCTGAACGTGACCTTGCCTTTTTCGCGGTCAAAGTGGGCGGCCAGTTCGCTGCGCACCTTGTCTGAAAACCGCACGGGCGCCAGGCCGTTGGCGCTCACCTGCCCGCGACTGGTCTGGGCACGCGTGAGGCCGAAGGCGCTCACGGCCAGCCGTGCGTTGTAGCCCTGGGCGCTTTGCTGCCACACCAGTTCGGCCCGTGCGCTGTAGGGAAACTTGTTGGCCTCGACCCGGTAGTTGAGGTGGACCGACCCGGGCACCGCGAACGCGGCTGCCAGGCTTGCTGCCTCACGCGGTGGGCGTGACCCGCCGGAGGCGCCCGGTGGCGGCGGGGCCTCGGATGCCGGCGCCTCGGCGGCGGCCGTTGCAGGTGTGGCAGCCGGTGGTGCCGCAGGTGTTGGCGCCTGGGGCTCGTCTGGGGTGGCGGCATGTGTGGCCGCTACCTCCACCGACACGGCGGGTGGGGTTGAGCGTGATGTTGCCGGGGGCTCGGTGCTGGGCTGGCGTGCGGGCGCGGCAGCAGCAGGGGGTGCCGCAGCAAGCCCAGGTGCTGGGGGGGCCACGGCTGGCGAATTCGGCTCAGGGTCCAGCGCCCGCACGGTGAACCGCAGCGGGGGCGGCGACGAACTCAGGCCCAAGCTCAGGGGCGCCCCCTGGAGCAAGACCATGTGGGCCAGCAACACCGCCACGGTCAGCGCCAGCAGCCCCTTGAACGACAAGGCGCCGGGCAGGGAGGGCCCTTTCATGGAAGGCTCCAGGGGCTGGGCGGCTGCGCGCGTGGGGTTGATATTCACGGATAGGGTGGACGGTATGATGGGTCAAATCAGTTTAACAATACGCCTTTGACGCGCTATTGTCCCCAGCGTTCCTTCCCCCTGCATTCCCTATGAAACTCGCCACTTACAAAGACGGCTCGCGTGATGGTCAACTGGTGGTTGTCTCCCGCGACCTGACGACCGCGCACTATGCCACCGGCATCGCCCACCGGCTGCAGCAGGTGCTGGACGACTGGAACTTCTATTCGCCCCAGTTGCAGGATTTGTATTTTCTGCTGAATGGCGGCAAAACCCGCCATGCGTTCCCGTTTGATCCGAAGCAATGCATGGCACCCCTGCCGCGCGCCTACCAGTGGGCTGATGGGTCCGCCTACCTCAACCACGTGGAGCTGGTGCGCAAGGCGCGCGGCGCGGACGTGCCTGCCAGTTTTTACACCGACCCGCTGATGTACCAGGGTGGCAGTGACGACTTTCTGGGCGCCTGTGACGATGTGGTGTGCACCAGCGAGTCTTTCGGCATTGACTTCGAGGCCGAGGTGGCCGTCATCACCGGCGACGTGCGCATGGGCGTCACGCCGGCGCAGGCGCTGGACGGCATTCGTCTGGTCATGCTGGCCAACGACGTGAGCCTGCGCAACCTGATTCCGGCCGAGCTGGCCAAAGGCTTTGGCTTTGTGCAGGGCAAACCGGCCACCGCCTTCAGCCCGGTGGCCGTGACCCTGGACGAGTTTGCATCCAGTGGCGACAACGCCTGGGACAAGGGGCGCCTGAACCTGACGCTGCAAAGCACCTGGAATGGCCGCAAGGTGGGCATGTGCGAGGCCGGGCCGGAGATGACCTTCCACTTCGGCCAGCTGATTGCGCACCTGTGCAAGACACGCAACGTGCGCGCCGGCTCCATCATCGGCTCGGGCACGGTCAGTAACAAGGACTGGAGCCACGGCTACAGTTGCATTGCGGAAAAACGCGCCATCGAGACCCTTCAGGACGGCAAGCCGGCCACCGAGTTCATGAAATACGGCGACACCATCCGCATCGAGATGAAGGGCCGCGACGGGCAGAGCGTGTTTGGTGCGATTGACCAGGAGATCGTGCCGGTGGACGAGGTCAGCTCCAAACGCTGAGCCGGGGCTCACACCCCCGCGACCTGTTTCACAAACGTCTTGATCCCGCGCAGCAGCATCTCGATCGACACGGCCACCAGCACGAGGCCCATCAGGCGCTCCAGCGCCACCACAAAGCGGTCGCCTGCCACGCGCTGAATGCGCTCGGCCAGCACCAGCACCACGGCGCTCACGGTCATGGTGACGCACAGCGCGGCAATCCACTCCATGCGCCGGTCGGGCGCCTGGGAGACCAGGAGCAACACCGTCGCCAGCGCGGAAGGCCCGGCAATGGCGGGAATGGCCAGTGGCACGATCAGCGGCTCGCCCAGTTCTTCCAGCGCCTCCGCCACGGGCGGCGGCGGGAAGATCATGCGCAGGGCGATCAGGAACAGAATCACACCACCGCCAATTTGCAGCGACAGTTCGCTCAGGTTCATCACGCGCAAAAAGCCTTCGCCGACGAACATGAAGGTCAGCAACAGCACGAAGGCAATCATCACTTCCCGCAGAATCACCCACGGCCGACGCTCCGGCGCCACGTGTTTGAGCGCGTTGGCAAAGATCGGGATGTTGCCGATGGGGTCGGTGATCAGGATCAGCAGGATGGTGGCCGAGGCGAAGGTGTAGTTCATGACAGTGGAGCAGGCGGAGGGCGGCGTTCAGTTGGCGTACAGGGTGTCCAGCGAGGCGAAGCCCTTGATCTCGATCGGATTGCCAAAGGGATCGCAAAAAAACATAGTCCATTGTTCGCCCGGCTCACCTTCAAAACGTACCTGCGGGGGCAGCACAAAGTCGATCCCGGCCAACTGCAGCCGCTGCGCCAGCGCCGTCCAGTCGGGCAAGGCCAGCACTAGGCCGAAGTGGGGCATGGGCACCAGGTGCTCGCCCACATGGCCGGTGTTCGCCGTCTTGAACGGCTCACCCAAGTGCATGGACAACTGGTGGCCAAAAAAGTCGAAATCGACCCAGGTGGCGGTGCTACGGCCCTCGGTGCAACCCAGCACGTCGCCGTAAAAACGGCGGGTCTGGTCGAGGTCGGTGACGTTGAAGGCGAGGTGAAATAGGCTGCGCATGCTCTCAGGATAGCAGGCTCATTTCGTTGGCTTGGTCGGTCTGGGCTCCTGCTCCGTGACTCGGGTTTGCTTCTCGGTTTTCTCCTGGCAGGCAATACAACGGGCGGCTTCGGGCGCGGCGTGGAGCCGGGCGGCGGGAATTTCCACGCCGCAGTCGATGCACTGGCCGTAGGTATCGTCTTCAATGCGGGCCAGCGCGGCGTCGACCAGTCTCAGCTCGGTGGTCTCGCGTTCGTCCAGGGCCAGCTCCAGATCGCGAGCGGTGTTGATCTGGGCCGTGGAGTCTTGTTCCCTGGCGAAGTGCTCGGCCGACGCTTCGGCGCGACCGACCGTGCCGCCACGCAGGTTGCCCAATTGCTCCAGCAAGCTGGCGCGCTGGACGAGCAGTTGGGCCTTGAAGGGGGCGGTAATTTTTGTGATCATGAAAGAGGCCTCTGTGGGTATGAGGTTTCATCTTGCGCCGCCCCGTAGCCGGTGTCTTTGACGAAAGTCAAGTTTTGGGGTGCAATAATCTACCCCATGCAAACTCTGCGCAACGCCCACCTCATCGCCCGCTTCGTGCTGGTGTGGTTTGCGTTGTCCATCGGGGTGGCGATTGCCTCGCCCATCGTCAAACCGCAAGGCATGGAGCTGATTTGCACCGGCACGGGCGTGATGAAGGTGCTGGTCAAGGCCGATGACGGCAGCAGCAAAGAGGTGGCCACCAAGACCATGGAGTGCCCGCTGTGCGCCACGGTCGGTGCCCCGCCTCCGGTGACGCGCCAGACCGCAGAACCCGTGCAGCCGCTGGCCTATGTGATGCAGAGCATCCCGGCGGCCCACATCGCCGCCCTGACCGGTGCACCACCGCCTGCGCGCGGGCCTCCCGCTTTCTCCTGAACTATTGAATTGATAGCGCCTTGCGCACGTCTGACGTGGGCTACAGGCTGATTTCATTAAATTTTCGGAGATTTTCCATGCGGAAAAATCGTGCTGGTCTGGTCATGTTATTTGCTACTAAAATCGTAGCTGCTTGCGCCCTGTTGGCGGGGGCTTCAGCCTCTTTTTCTCATATCGTATTGGGCGAGCCCGCCGCGCTGGCCAACACCAGCTACCGCGCCACGTTCCGGGTCGGGCATGGTTGCGACGGTTCGCCTGTCACGGCGCTCAAGGTCATCATGCCGGCTGGCTTTCAGGGCGCCAAGCCCATGCCCAAGGCCGGTTGGGTGCTGTCTCTCCAATCAGCCAAGCTGGCCAAACCGTATGACAACCACGGTAAACAGATCACAGAAGACGTGAGCGAGATCACCTGGACGGCGGTTTCCAAAGACAGCTGGTTGCTCGACGGCTGGTACGACGAGTTCGTGCTGCGCGGCGGCCTGCCCCAGCAGGCGGGTCCGATGTGGTTCAAAGTGCTGCAGACTTGTGAGAAGGGTAGCATTGACTGGGCCGAAACACCGGCATCGGGCACCTCCACCAAAGGCCTGAAGCTTCCCGCCGCTTTGCTGGACATCATCGAATCTGGCGTGGCCGGACATCAGCATTGATTTTGCAATCCGCTTACCCCACCCTGTCGTTTAACGCTGTCAAGGAAACACCATGAAATCCAAATCCATCAAAACCCTCCTGGGCGGCATGGCCCTGGCGACGAGCCTGCTTGCGTCGGCTCAAACCGTAGAAGTCAAAGATGCCTGGGTACGCACCAGCGTGCAGGGCCAGAAGGCCACCGGCGCCTTCATGAAAATCACCGCCAAAGACGGCGCCAAACTGGTGTCCGTCTCCTCACCGGTGGCCGGCGTGGCTGAAGTCCACGAGATGAAGATGGACGGCGACGTGATGCGCATGCGCGCCGTGCCGGGCGGCCTGGACTTGCCCGCGGGCAAAACAGTGGAACTCAAGCCCGGCGGTTACCACGTGATGATGATGGACCTGAAGGCGGCTTTGCCCAAGGACAGCACCATTCCCATGACGCTGGTGTTCAAGGACGCGAAGGGCGTGGAAAGCAAAGTGGAACTCAAGGTGCCGGTGGCTATTGCGCCACCCGGTGCGGCGCCGACGGGCAAAGAGGCCATGGAGATGCACAAGCACTGATGGCAAGCCCCCCGGAAATGCCCATCGCCATCGCGTCCGCATTGGGGTAAGCTGCGAATCGAACGGTATCGATCAAACCCACAGGAGACAAAAATGACGGACGCAACAGACGCTGGTTTCGGTAAATTCATTCCCGGTTTTGACTTCTTGCAAAACCTGGCCAAGGGCACCACGGAGACCATTCCGCAAATGCCCAACCTGGCCAACTGGGTGGCGCCGACGATGAACGTGGAGGAGCTGGAGAAGCGCATTGCCGAACTCAAGGCGGTGCATTTCTGGCTGGATCAAAACTCCAAAGCCCTGGGTGCCACCGTGCAGGCGCTGGAAGTGCAAAAAATGACCCTGGCCACGCTCAAAGGCATGAACTTCAATATTGGCGATGTGGCCAATGCCTTCAAGCTCAAGGCGGCTGAAACCGTGGCCTCCAGTGTGCAGAAGGTGACTGAAAAAGCCGCGTCGGCAGGCAAGACCATTTCCGAGTTGGCGTCCGACGCGGAAGAAGCGGCCGGCAAAGTTCGGGATGCAGCCAAACCCGCCGCCACGGCCGCTGCCGGCCTGATTGATCCCATGCACCTGTGGGGCTCGTTGACGCAGCAGTTCCAGCAGATTGCAGCGGGCGCCATGAAAGAGGCGGGCAAAAACACCATGATGGATGCGACCAAAAACATGGCCGCCGGATTTGCAAAAGAAGCCGTCAAGGCAACCCAAAAAGCGACCACCGCCGCCAGCAAGCCCAAGGCGGCCGCCAAGAAGAAGGCCGTGGCCAAAAAAGCGCCACGCAAACCCACCGCTTGATGCCCGTCACGTCCCTCACGTCAGCCATGTGTTTCCCGGGAGGTGCCCCATGAAGCTGTTCCCCTACGGTCATGCCACCCACCCGCAATGGCAGATGGCGGCTGCTCTGGTGCTGGCGCAACTGCGGGCCCAGATGGCCCTGCATGGTTACGCGAGCAGTCCCACGCTGGCCTTGCTCTACATCACCGACCACTACGCCCCCCAGGCCCAGGACATTCTGGAGCACCTGGGTGCCGAACTGCCTGAAATCACCGACTGGTCGGGCACGGTGGGCATCGGCATTGCATCCAACAACGTGGAGTATTTTGACGAACCCGCCCTGGCCGTGATGCTGTGCGAGTTGCCGCCGGACCAATACCGGGTGTTCTCCGGCGTGGCCCCGCTCAGTCTGGGCTTTGAGGCGCACACTGCCCTGATTCACGCCGATGCCGACACGCCGGACCTGGCCGAGCTGATTGCCGAGATGGCGCTGCGCACCGACTCGGGCTATCTCTTTGGCGGCTTGTCGTCCAGCCGCTCCGACTCGGTGCAATTTGCCGTGGGCGGCAACGGCAACATCAGCGGGCAGGGGGCTGCAAGCGGGGTGTTCAGTGGCGGCCTGAGCGGCGTGGCGTTTGGGGAGGGCGTCAGCCTGGTGTCGCGCGTCACGCAGGGTTGCCTGCCCATTTCCAAAGCCCATGGGGTGACGGCGTGTGAAAACAATGTGGCAACCCGTCTGGACGGCGAGCCCGCGCTGGACGTGATGTTGCGCGAGCTGGGCGTGTCGCTGGAGCAGCCCGAGCAGGCGCTGATGGCGGTGCGGGCCACGCTGGTTGGCCTGATGCAGCCGGCGGCCGGTGGCGGGAGCAGTGACGGCGTGGCCGTGGGCCGCACCGGCAATTTTGGCAGCGATGTCATTGTGCGCCACATCATTGGCCTGGACCCGGCGCGCCGCGGCGTGGCCGTGGCGACCGAGCTGCACGAGGGCATGCAACTGGCTTTTTGCCGGCGCAATGCCCAGGCCGCCAAGGCCGATTTGATGCGCGTCTGCGCCGAGATTCGCGAAGAGCTGGAGCCCGAAGAGTTGCCGGTGGAAGCTGCCATGGCGCTGGCCGCGTCGGAGGCCGATGCCGCGCCGCATCCGGCCCGTGGCATTGCGGGCGCGATTTACGTGAGTTGTTCGGGGCGCGGGGGTCCCCACTTTGGCGGGCCGAGCGCCGAACTGCAAATCGTGCGCCGGGCACTGGGCGATGTGCCGCTGGTGGGCTTTTTTGCGGGGGGCGAGATTGCCCGCAACCACCTGTATGGCTACACCGGCGTGCTGACGGTGTTTACAAGCAATTAAGGCCTCTGGCCCCCGCGGGACGTGCAGGAGTAGCTATTTAATTGATAGCGTTTTGATCAGACCCCCCGCGCCCGTTCCGCCTTGAACTGCGCCCGGAACTGGCCGAAGGTGCCCGCGTCCAGCGCTGCGCGCACTTCAGCCATCAGGTTCAGGTAGTAGTGCAGGTTGTGGATGCTGGCCAGCATGGGGCCGAGCATTTCGCCGCAGCGGTCCAGGTGGTGCTGGTAAGCGCGGCTGAAGCCGTCACGGCCACCCTCAGCCCAGGACACGCCGGAGGTGCCCGCGCAGGCATGGCAGGTGCAACTGGCATCCAGCGGCTGCTCGTCGGCCTTGTGGCGCGCGTTGCGGATTTTGAGGTCGCCATAGCGGGTGAACAGCGTGCCGTTGCGTGCGTTGCGGGTCGGCATGACGCAGTCAAACATGTCCACGCCCTGGGCCACGCCTTCCACCAAATCTTCGGGCGTGCCCACGCCCATCAGGTAGCGCGGCTTGTGGGCGGGCAGGCGGTGCGGCGAGTGCGCCATGATGCGCAGCATCTCGTCTTTCGGCTCACCCACACTGACACCGCCGACGGCGTAACCGGGAAAGTCCATCTCCACCAGCTGCTCCAGTGATTCTTGGCGCAAGTGCTCGAACATGCCGCCCTGCACGATGCCAAAGAGCGCGTTGGGGTTTTCCAGCTTGGTGAATTCGGCCTTGCAGCGCTTGGCCCAGCGCAGGCTGAGTTCCATGGAGTAACGGGCTTCGGCCTCGGTGGTGAGCTGGCCCTTGGTCTTGGGCTCGACCGAGATGTAGGGCGTGCATTCGTCAAACTGCATGACGATGTCGCTGTTGAGCACGGTCTGGATCTGCATCGAGATTTCGGGTGTCAGAAACAGCTTGTCACCGTTCACGGGGCTGGAAAATTTGACGCCTTCCTCGCTGATCTTGCGCATCTCGCCCAGGGACCAGACCTGAAAGCCGCCGGAGTCGGTGAGGATGGGTTTGTCCCATTTTTCGAACTTGTGCAGGCCGCCAAACTGCGCCATCACGTCCAGGCCGGGGCGCATCCACAGGTGAAAGGTGTTGCCCAGGATGATCTGTGCGCCCATTTCTTCCAGGCTGCGCGGCATCACGCCCTTGACGGTGCCGTAGGTGCCCACCGGCATGAAGATGGGGGTTTGCACTACGCCATGGTTGAGCGTGAGGGTGCCGCGGCGGGCGTGGCTTCCGGCGTAGGCGCCTTGCGCCTCATCGGTCTTGAGGAGGTCAAACTTCAGCATGGCGAGTCTCTTGTTTGTGGAGCAGCATGGCGTCGCCATAGCTGAAAAAGCGGTAGTGGTTGGCCATGGCGTGGCGGTATAAAGCCATGATGTGTTCATACCCGGCAAAGGCGCTCACCAGCATCATCAGGCTCGACTTGGGCAGGTGAAAGTTGGTCACCAGCGCGTCCACCACCTTGAACTCAAAACCGGGGGTGATGAAGATGTTGGTGTCCCCCGTGGTCTGGCCGGTCTGCGCCCAGCTCTCCAGCGTGCGCACGGAGGTGGTGCCCACCGCCACCACGCGGCCGCCGCGGGCGCGGCAGTCGGCCAGCGCCTGTTGCGTGGCGAGGGGCACGTCATACCACTCGCTGTGCATCTGGTGCTCGGCCAGGTTTTCGGTTTTGACGGGTTGGAAGGTGCCTGCGCCCACAT
Organism: Rhodoferax sp. LS1R11; assembly: GCF_056521395.1. Classification (NCBI taxonomy): domain Bacteria; kingdom Pseudomonadati; phylum Pseudomonadota; class Betaproteobacteria; order Burkholderiales; family Comamonadaceae; genus Rhodoferax; species Rhodoferax sp. LS1R11. Next base: position 90,363 of record NZ_JBWMAW010000013.1, on the reverse strand, counting down.
GCAGGGTCACGTGGGCCCGCTGCACGCCCATGGCGTCCAGTCTGGCCAGCAGCGCTTCGTCAAAGTGCAGCGCGGCCGTGGGGGCGGCCACGGCGCCGGGGTTTTTGGCGAACACGGTCTGGTAGCGGGTGGCGTCCTCGGCCGAATCGGTGTGCGTGATGTAGGGCGGCAGCGGCACATGACCGTGGCGTTCCATCAGCGTGTAGGGGTCGTCGCCCGCGTCGTTGGACAGCACAAAGCGGAACAGCGGCCCATCGGCATCGGGCCAGCGCCCCAAGAGCGTGGCGCGCAGGTTGTCATGGGTGCCGGGCGCGCCGACCAGGGCCACCGTGGCGCCAATTTCAGGCTTCTTGCTCACGCGCATGTGGGCGGCCACCTGGTTGCCGGTGAGCACCCGCTCGATCAGGAGTTCAAGCTTGCCGCCAGTGGCTTTTTCGCCAAAGATGCGGGCGTTGATGACCTTGGTGTCGTTGAACACCAGCAGGTCGCCCGCGCGCAACTGCGAGGGCAGGTCACGAAAGATGCGGTCAACCGGCGTCGCGGCGGTGCCGTCCAGCAGCCGGGAGCCACTGCGTTCGGGGGCGGGATGTTGGGCGATCAGGGCTTCGGGCAGGATGAAGTCAAAGTCGCTTAAGCAATAGGCGCGCGTGGCGCCGGGGGCGGTGAGGGTCATGGTGCTTGAGGGGCGGACAGCCCCGTGCCAAGTTGAAGAAAGGGGGAGATTGTCGCAGGCCGGGCATGGACTCCGACGGCGCGCCCCCAGTCCCTGTCTGTTCAGGACTTGCGGCGCCCTCGCTGAGCAGCGGGCACGCCGACGCCGCTCCAGGCGCGCAGGGCTCTGAGCAAGGGGCGCTTCTTGGCCTGGTGGCCGCCCATTCTTTTCAGGATGTCGTCCAGCGTTCGGATGGCGGCGGTGATGTAGGGGCCCTTGTTGAGCATGACGCACTCGGCGCGCACGCCCAAACCGGCATCTGAAATCTCGGCCCGGGAGGGCAAGCCGGTCTTGGCCAGTGACTCCAGGACCTGGGTGGCCCAGATGACGGGCATGTGGGCGGCCTCGGCGCACCACAAAATCTCTTCCTGCACTTCGGCCAAGCGTTCATACCCGCACTCCACGGCCAGATCCCCTCGCGCAATCATCACGCCAGCGGCCTTGGCGGCCATGGCGGCCAGCAGGAGTTCCGGCAGGTTTTCGAATCCTTGCAGGGTTTCAATCTTCAGAACAATGCCCATGTCGTCCCGCTCCAGGCGATGCAGGTGCTCGCGTAACAGCGCCACGTCGGCAGCTTGCTGGACGAAGGACAGCCCCACCATGTCGGCTTCAAGCGCCACCACGGCCAGGTCTTCAATGTCTTTTTCGCTCAGGGCCGGAAGACTCAGCAGGCTGTCAGGCAGGTTGATGCCTTTGTCGCCCACCAGTTTTTCGCCACCCTCCCGGACCTGGGTGATCTCGATGTCCAGCCAGTGGGACGAGGTGTGACGCACCACGCCGCCGATCCGGCCATCGTCAAACCAGATGCGTTCTCCCACGTGGACCTGATCAATCACCTGCGGCAAGGTACAGGCGATGTGCGCATGGTCCTCATGGTTTTCACTGGCATCATCGGCCAAAACGGCCGCATGTCCCACGCCCGTTTTGGTCAGTCGCAAGGCATCGCCTCGGTCGAGATGGAGCGCGCCGGGCAGGCTGGCAATCTGGCAGACCAGCGTGGTGTGCTTTTTCTTTCCCCCTGACCCGCCCACGGTGAGAATGGTTTCTGGCGTCAGGTAAGCGGTTTGCAGGCACTCGGCGATGGCGCCATTTTCGTCACGGTGGACCACCAGAAAATGCCGTTTGGCGCCCCGCGAGTCGGTGAATTCAATGCTGGTGCCGACCTTGAGGCGTTGCAGCCAGACCTCCCAGACGCCAATGCTGGCATCCACGTTGGACAGGTCTTCCTTGCCGCTGATGGGCCGCAAGCCCAGTCGCGCCGGGCGGAAAACGCGTCCGAATTCGTCCTTGCCGGGTTTGATCTTCAAGACCGGCGGGCGGGGGGCTACCTCGCCCGTTCTGATTTTTGGTCCGCCCAGGTCCATCAAAATTTTCACCTCACGCCGTGCCGCTTTCGCCGCGCGCCGGACGTTGGCCGCCATGGCACGCCAGTTGTCGGGGCCGTCGTGAGCACAATTGATGCGGGCGATATTCATGCCAGCCTCCACCAGGCCGCGCACTACCCCAAAGTCCGTCGCGGCCTCAGTGGGCAGCGTCACCATGATGCGAACCGGCCGGTCCGCCGGCGCCGCGCCCAGCAGCTTGACCGTGTGGCACACCAGAAGCTCCCGGCTTCTGACGCTGCCTACCGGCTCTTCCACGGACTTGTCCTGCCAGGTTTGGCCTGTCAGGCGGTGAAGAATGCCCAGCACTTTGTCCAGGTTGGCCAGCACATTCGACTCCGACCGCCCGAGGGACGACAACCCCAACCAGGCCAGTTGCTCCTGCAGGGGGCGCAACTCAAAACTGCGCAGCGTCAGGTAGTGAACCAGGTTGCGTGCACTGGGGCGATGCTCGGGCAAGACCTGGTCAAGTTCTGCTGCCATCGCGCTTTCGCGCTCTAGCATGGCGTGGCGCATCAACTGCAGTTGGGCGATGAGCGCCAGGCAAATGTCTGCGTCCCAGGGGGCTGGGTCTGGCGTTGACGGGGTTTCAGGGGCGGCGATGGGGGACTTCTTGGTAGGCATGCCCTCTTTTTATGAAAAATTCGTGACACGGTCATGACGAAAGGGTGGTCCGCAGGTCTGCCTGCCTCAGCCGCGCTGGGTCACACGTGCTAGCATATTGGTGCTTTAACACCAATGAGGAGTATGCACATGAGCCGTTTGACCATCACCCTCTCCGAGCCGCGTTACCGCGCCCTGAAGGAAGCCGCGGCCCAGCGCGACAAAACCATTGGCCAGTTGATTGACGAGAGCCTGGACTTCTATGGCATCAAGTCACGCGAGCAAGCGCTTGACCTGGTGCGCCGGGCGCGGTCGCGCAGCGGGCTGAGCGACGCGCAGGCATTCGATGCGGCGCAGGAGGCGGTGCAAGCCACGCGTCACGCCGCGTGAGCACTTTTTTCATTGTTGACACGAATGTTGTCGTGGCCGGCTTGCTCACTTCGCAGGCGGACTCACCGGTGGCCCGGATTCTGGATGGCATGCTGGGTGCCGCATTTCCGTTCGTGTTGTCCGAGGCTCTGCTGGCCGAATACCGCGCGGTGCTGGTTCGACCGAAGCTGTGCAAGCTTCATGGCTTGTCTGAAACAGAGATCGACCTCATCTTGACGGACATGGCCCGTCACGCCATTGTGCTGATCCCCGCGCCCATCGCGGCCGTCCGCCTTGCGCCGGACCCGGGCGATCAGTTTTTGTGGGACCTGCTGGCTACCCGCGCAGATCTGGTGCTGGTCACCGGGGATAAATTGCTGCTGCAGGATGAGGCCATGCAAGCGCGGGTGATCTTGCCGCAGGCTTTTGTGGCTCAGATGTGGCATTGATTGCTATTTAATTTATAGCTTCTTGCGCACGTTCTACCTGGGCTGCAGGCTGGTTTTATATAAAAATAGGACCGGGGTTAAACGGTATAGGTGTTCGGCCATCTGCGACTGTTTTGGCCAATGAGTTCAATCTTCGCTATTGGGGTGAACGCGTTACGGTCAACACCGCCCGCAACTGGCTCTTGGGCAAATCCATTCCCATGCAGGACAAATTGCGCGTGCTGGCTGAGTGGCTGCACGTCAGTGCTGATGAGTTGCGTTTTGGCACGCTTGCGCCCACTTTCAAGGCACAAGAAGCTGGTGTTGATTTCTCTGCGCTCACCATGCAGGACCGCGACATGCTGGCGCGCTAAATGACGCTAGCCGTTGGGGATCGAAAAACCGTGTGTGATGTGGTGACCGCGCTGGCTGTGGCGGCGGCTGTCAAAGCGCGAAATTTATAAGCAATCGGGTTTGGATTTCAATCAGCCGCGCACGGCCAACAAGCGGGACAAGTCGGCTTGCAAGCTCTCCAAGTCATCAAGGACTGTGAAATAAACGATTTCATCATCCACCGAGTCATAGCCGTGAATGATCCGGTTCCGCAGATCAATGGCCAGTTTCAAATTGACCACTGATCCCATCAGCGTGGGCTCCAGTTTTGCCAATCGCGAGCAGGCTTCCCCCAGTATTTCAAGTTGACGTTCTACGGCTGAGCGGCGCATCTTGTCCGCGACATACGCTTCCAGCGCAATGCCTGCAACAAACTCGCGGGCCGAACCGATCGCCCCCAAGGCATCAACCAGCAGTTTGGGTAGTTTGTCGGTCATAAATGACAGTTCGGCTTTTGTTGACCGATTGCAAAAAGTAGGGGTTGCGGATGTAGCGGGGGTTCACCAAATCAACATGGCGGCCGAGCAACTGTTCAAGGTCGTCCGCCAGTGCCGTCCAGCGCTTGGCGCGAGAGCCTGGAATTTGCGCGTCCAGCTCCACCAAAAAGTCAAAATCGCTGGAGTCGGGATTGAACTCTGCACCCGTCGCCGAGCCAAACAGTTCCAGATGGGCAACACCATGCCTTTCACACAAGGCGGAGATGCCGGGTAGCTGAGAGGCCAGTGAGATGTGCATTCGGGCATTATCAAACAGATTCTCACAGGGACAGGGTGTTGACCCTGTTGCACCCGGCGTGCTCACCTCACAGCCTGAGCCACAATCACGCCATGCCCGCTGCGCCGTCCCCGTCCACCCAACCCAAACCCCTGTCCGCGCCCCAGAAAGCCCTGCAAAAGCTCGGCCTGGTGCGTGCCATTGACCTGGCCTTGCACCTGCCGCTGCGTTATGAGGATGAAACCCGCATCGTCAAACTCAGCGACGTGCGCGAAGGCGAGGTGGCGCAGATTGAGGGCACGGTCACGTCCTGCGAGGTCAAGATCGCCGGCCACCGGCAACTGCTGGTTACGGTGGACGATGGGACCGACACCTGCCTGCTGCGTTTCTTCACTTTCTACCCCTCGCACCAAAAGGCGCTGGCCGTGGGCAACCGCGTCCGGGCGCGCGGCGAGGTGCGCGGCGGCTTCATGGGGCTGACCCTGATGCACCCGGCGTTCAAGCCCGCGGGCGGCGAACTGGCCGGTGCGCTCACGCCGGTGTACCCCACGGTGGCCGGTTTGCCGCAGGCCTACCTGCGCCGGGCGGTGCTGGGCGGGCTGGCGCGGGCGGACCTGACGGACACCATTCCGGTCGACTATTTAAGCCAAATTGGCCTGCAGCCCAGGTGGAACATGCGGGAGGCGCTATCATTTTTGCACCACCCCACGCCCGATGTGTCGCTGGCCACGCTGGAGGACCACAGCCACCCCGCGTGGCAGCGGCTGAAAGCCGAGGAGTTGCTGGCGCAGCAGTTGTCGCAGCTGCAGTCCAAGCGTGAACGCGCCCGGCTGCGGGCCCCGGTGCTGGTGCCGCAGCGTTTGCGGCCCGCGGCGCCGTCCCTCGCCCATTTGCCCCTGCATGAGCAACTGCTTGCCGCACTGCCATTCGCACTCACCGCCGCCCAGCGGCGCGTGGTGGAAGAAATCATGCAAGACCTGCGCACGCCTGTGCCCATGCACCGCCTGCTGCAAGGCGATGTGGGCTCCGGCAAAACCGTGGTCGCGGCGCTGGCCGCCGCGGTGTGTATTGACGCGGGTTGGCAGTGCGCGCTGATGGCGCCGACCGAAATTCTGGCGCGCCAGCACTTCACCAAGCTGCTGAGCTGGCTGGAGCCGCTGGGCATCACAACCGCCTGGCTCACCGGCAGCCAGAAAACCAAAGAGCGCCGCGAGATGCTGGCGTTGATTGCCAGCGGCGAGGCCGGGCTGGTCATCGGCACGCACGCCATCATCCAGGAGAAAGTGGTGTTCAACAAGCTGGCACTCGCCATCATTGACGAGCAGCACCGCTTTGGCGTGGCGCAGCGTCTGGCCTTGCGCAGCAAGCTGACGCTGGAGACGCCGGACGACGCCTCGACCCTGTTAGAGCCCCATCTGCTGATGATGACCGCCACGCCCATTCCGCGCACGCTGGCCATGAGCTACTACGCCGACCTGGATGTTTCCACCATCGACGAGCTGCCCCCTGGGCGCACGCCCATCATCACCAAGGTGGTGAACGATGCCCGGCGCGACGAGGTGATCACCCGCATCCGCGCCCAGCTGACCGAGGGGCGGCAAATCTACTGGGTCTGCCCGCTGATTGAAGAGAGCGAGGCGCTGGACCTGACCAACGCCACCGAGACCCACGCGCAGTTGAGCGCCGCCCTGCCCGGCGTGATGGTGGGGCTGCTGCACTCGCGCATGCCGGCGGCGGAAAAACGCGCGGTCATGGCGCTGTTCACCAGCGGCGACATGGGCGTGCTGGTCAGCACCACGGTGATTGAAGTGGGCGTCGATGTGCCCAATGCCTCGCTGATGGTGATTGAACATGCCGAGCGTTTTGGCTTGTCGCAACTGCATCAGTTGCGTGGCCGGGTCGGGCGCGGGGCTGCGGCCTCGGCCTGCGTGCTGTTGTACTCCACGGGCGACGCGCCGCGGCTGGGCGAGACCGCGCGCGCGCGCCTCAAGGCCATGGCCGAGACCAACGACGGCTTCGAGATCGCCCGGCGCGACCTGGAGATTCGCGGCCCCGGCGAGTTTCTGGGCGCCCGCCAGTCAGGGGCGGCCATGCTGCGCTTTGCCGATCTGGCCACCGACACCGATCTGCTGGACTGGGCGCGTGAACTGGCACCGGTCATGCTCGACCAGCATCCGGCGCTGGCCGAAAAGCATGTACACCGCTGGCTCGGTGGCAAGGCCGAGTATTTGAAGGCCTGAATAAGGGCGCAAGCGTTTATGCTCGGGCATCATGCTGCGCCTGACCCAAGCCCCCAATCTGGCGATTGCCACGCTGTGGGCCGATGCGTTGGCGGTTGAGGGCATCACAGCGAGTGTGCAACGCGAGTTTCTGGTGGGCTTGGCCGGTCAGCTGCCACCGGACCAATGCCTGCCCGAGGTGTGGATTCACCATGCCACGCAAGAGGCGCGGGCCAGAACGCTGCTGCATGACCTGCAACATGTGCCGCAGCACCGCTGGTTTTGTGCCTGTGGTGAACTGGTGGAAGGCGGCTTCGAGCAGTGCTGGAACTGCGCCGCACTGATGCCACGTTGATGCCGCGGTAGTGCTACCTTGAGCGCGTTGTCAGTTCAGCGCTGGCCCACCCGCACATTGCCAAAAATGGCTTGCGCCTCGCGGGGCAGGCAGCGCCAGTAGGGTGGACTGGCGGTCACTTGGCCGCCCAGCGCGGCTGCCGCTTCCCAGGGCCAGCGGGGTTTGTAGAGCATCACACGGGCCAGGGCGATCAGGTCGGCGTCACCCGCCTCGATGATGTCCTGCGCCTGTTGGGGGTCGGTGATCAGGCCCACGGCCAGGGTTGTCAGCCCCGACGCCTGGCGGATCTGGCGCGCAAACGCCACCTGGTAAGCCGGGCCAATGGCAATCTTCTGCAGCGGCGAGATGCCGCCCGACGACACGTGGATGAAGTCGCCGCCCAGTGTCTTGATCTGGCGCGCCAGTTCGGCGGTCTGGTCCACGTCCCAACCGCCCTCGACCCAGTCGCTGGCCGACACCCGCAGGCCCAGTACGCCGTCAAACACCTGGCGCACGGCCGCAAAAACCTCCAATGGAAAACGCACCCGGTTCTCAAAGCTGCCGCCGTAGGCGTCGGTGCGCTGGTTGGCCAGGGGCGAGAGAAACTGGTGCAGCAAATAGCCGTGCGCGCCGTGCAGTTCAATGGCCTCGATGCCCAGGCGGTCGGCCCGCTGCGCGGCCTGCACAAAGGCGTCCTTGATGCGTGTCATTTGTTCAACCGTCAATTCAGCGGGCGGCGGCTCGTTGGGCAATTGCGGCAAGGCCGATGGCCCCACCGTCTCCCAGCCGCCCTGGGCCGCAGACAACAGCTGCCCGCCTTCCCAGGGAATGGCGCTGGACGCCTTGCGCCCCGCATGCGCGAGCTGGATGCACACGGGCATGGCCGGCGCGAGCTGGCGGGCACGCGCCAGGGTGTCCCCCAGGGCCTGCTCGGTGCGGTCATCCCACAGCCCCAGGCAGCGGGGGGTGATGCGCCCCTGGGCTGTGACCGCTGTGGCCTCAATGGTGAACAGCGCTGCGCCGCTGTTGAGCAGGTTGGTCCAGTGCGCCAGATGCCAGTCGCTGGCGGCGCCGTCGTCGGCCGCGTACTGGCACATGGGGGCGACGACGATCCGGTTTGACAAGTCGAGCCCGCCGCGCGGGGAGGACAGTTTCAGAGGGGAAAACAGCAGGCTCATCGGGCGTCCTCAGGGGGTGGGGGTGGGGCGCTGGCGCCTTGATCGGCCAGCTCGCAAATTGTGTCATGCCCCGGTGAACCAGGCATGGGCGCTCCCGATCAACCCCGGGGGAGAGGTGTTTTCTCCAAAATAAGCCGGCTTTGGCATGCCGGCCGTGCTTATCGCTGGAATCTCCCGGGCTTGAATGCAACAATTGCGGCATGACACTCACTGAACTCAAATACATCGTGGCGGTTGCCCGTGAGCGGCACTTTGGCAAAGCGGCTGACGCGTGCTATGTGTCGCAGCCGACGCTGTCGGTCGCGGTCAAGAAGCTGGAAGAAGAGCTGGAAGTCAAGTTGTTCGAGCGCAGCGCGAGTGAGATTTCCGTCACCCCCCTGGGTGAAGAAATTGTGCGCCAGGCGCAGGCGGTGCTGGAGCAGGCGGCCAACATCCGGGAGATCGCCAAGCGCGGCAAAGACCCGCTGGCCGGGCCCCTGACGCTGGGCGTGATCTACACCATCGGGCCTTATCTGCTGCCCGACCTGGTGCGCCAGATGATCACCCACACGCCGCAAATGCCGCTGATGCTGCAGGAGAACTTCACCGTCAAGCTGCTGGAGATGCTGCGCACCGGGGAGATTGACTGCGCCATTCTGGCCGAGCCTTTTCCGGACGCCGGGCTGGCCTTGGCCCCGCTGTACGACGAGCCTTTTCTGGCGGCTGTGCCGGTGAACCACCCGCTGGCCGCGCACGACCACGTCACCACCGAAGAACTCAAGCGCGAGACCATGCTGCTGTTGGGCAGTGGCCATTGTTTTCGGGACCATGTGCTGGAGGTGTGTCCGGAGTTTGCCCGCTTCTCCAGCAATGCCGAGGGCATCCGCAAGAGTTTTGAGGGCTCGTCGCTGGAGACCATCAAACACATGGTGGCCGCCGGCATGGGTGTCACCCTGGTGCCGCGCCTGAGTGTGCCCAAAGAGGCCATGGCGGCCACGCCCCGGCGCAAGCGGGATGAAGATGCCTACGTCAAATACCTGCCGTTCGAGGGCGACCCGCCAACCCGCCGCGTGGTCTTGGCCTGGCGCCGCAGCTTCACCCGCTACGAGGCCATTGCCGCGTTGCGCAATGCCATCTACGCCTGCGAGTTGCCGGGCGTGAACCGTTTGTCCTGATCAACAAGGTTGTGCTGACATGAGTCTTTCCCAGGCTGCCATTCTGGCGCCGGTCCCGCTGGTGGGCCGTTATCTGTTTTTCTCCCTCGCGTCGGCCGAGGCGCTGCCTCAGAGCCTGACCCGGCTGGCCGCGCTCGCCGATGGTGCCCAGACCCTCGTCGGGCTGGGCCCTGAGTTGCTGCAGGTGCTTGGCGTCGAGGTGCCCGGCCTGCATCCCTTTGCGCCGCTGTCGGGCCCGGGTGTGCAGGTGCCCAGCACGCCGGTGGCATTGTGCTGCTGGTTGAGTGGCACCGACCGGGGCGACCTGGTGCTGTTGACACGCGCGATAGAGAAGGCCTTGGCGCCCGCTTTCAAGCTCGACCAGCTGATTGAGGCCTTTCGATATGGCCAGGGCCCCACCGGGCATGGCCGTGATCTGACCGGTTACGAGGATGGCACCGAAAACCCCGCGGGCGAAGACGCCCAACTGGCAGCCCTGGTGCAGGACGCGGCGCCCGGTTTGGCCGGTTCCAGCTTCATGGCGCTGCAACAGTGGGTGCATAACCTGGATGCGTTTGACGCCATGAGCACGGCGGAGCAGGACAACACCATCGGCCGCCAGCGCAGCGACAACGAAGAGCTGGAAGACGCCCCCGCGTCGGCCCACGTCAAGCGCACCACGCAGGAGGATTTCGAGCCGCCTGCTTTTGTGGTGCGCCGCTCCATGCCGTGGGCGCAAGGCAGCGCGGCCGGTCTGGTGTTCGTGGCGTTTGGCAAGTCCTTTGACGCGTTTGAGGTGCAGATGCGTCGCATGGCGGGGCTGGACGATGGCGTGACGGATGCCTTGTTCCGCATCTCCCAGCCGGTGACCGGTGCCTTTTTCTGGTGCCCGCCGATGCATGACGGGCGGCTGGACCTGCGCTGGATCGGGCTGTGAGCGGGCCGGGCGAGGTGAGCGCCGCGCGGCGCAAGCTGGCTTTGTATTTGAGCCTGATCCGGTGGGACCGTCCTGCGGGCTGGCTGTTGCTGTTGTGGCCCACCCTGGGCGCCCTGTGGGTGGCTGCGGGGGGATTCCCCGGCTGGCATTTGCTGGCCGTCTTCACGCTGGGCACCATCCTCATGCGCAGCGCGGGGTGTTGCATCAATGACGTGGCCGACCGGGATTTTGACCGCCACGTCAAACGCACGGCGGGGCGCCCGGTGACCACCGGTGCGGTGTCGGTCAAAGAAGCGCTGGCCTTTGGGGCGGTGCTGGCGCTGCTGGCCTTTGCCCTGGTGCTCACCACCAATGCCGTCACTGTGGCCTGGTCGGTGGGGGCGCTGGCAGTCACGCTCATCTACCCCTACGCCAAACGCTTTGTGTCCATGCCACAGGCGGTGCTGGGCGTGGCGTTCAGCTTTGGTATTCCGATGGCGTTCTCTGCGGTCGGTGGGGGTGACGCACTCAGCTGGTCCGCGTGGCAGGCCAGCGTGCCGGCGCTGGGCTGGGTGCTGATGCTGGGCAACCTGTTCTGGGTGCTGGCCTATGACACTGAATACGCCATGGTGGACCGCGACGACGATGTGCGTCTGGGCATGAAAACATCGGCCATCACCCTGGGGCGGGCGGATGTGGCGGTGGTCATGCTGTGTTATCTGATTTATATGGCTATTTGGGCTGTAGCCCTTGCTGAACGTGCGGTAGGTGCTATGTTTTATATAGCAATTGTGCTGGCCTTAGGACAGGCCGCCTGGCACTTCACCCTGATTCGGAGCCGTTCACGGGAGGGTTGTTTCAGGGCATTTCGCCTCAACCACTGGCTCGGTCTCACGGTGTTCGCAGGTATTGTTGCGAGCTATGCCGTGGCTTGACGTGGCGATCATGGCCAGTGGCAAAGCAAATGTTGAATTTGTCACACCTCATCGCCGGTCTAAACACCGCCAAATTCATCGCCCAGTTCTTTGGCCCGCTGGCAGGCGGCGTGCATGGCGCGCATGAACTGGCTTTTGACATCGTCGTTTTCCATGCTGGAGATGGCGGCATAGGTGGTGCCGCCTTTGGAGGTGACGCGCTGACGCAGGATTTCCGGGGGCTCGCCCGAACTGCGGGCCAATTCTCCGGCGCCAATGAAGGTGGCCACAGCCAGTTGGTAGGCTTGCTCACGCGCGAGGCCCATCTCGGCGCCGGCGGCGGTCATGGCTTCCATGAAGTAAAACATGTAGGCCGGGCCGGAGCCGGACAGGGCGGTCACCGCATCCAGCTGTTCTTCGGCCTCCAGCCAGAGGAACTCGCCCGTCGTGGCCACGACCTGGCTGACCCAGTCCTTGTCCTGGGGGGTGGCGGCTGAGCGGGCAAACAGGGCAGTGATGCCTTTGCCAATCAGTGCCGGGGTGTTTGGCATGGCGCGCACGACGCGCTCGGTGTCCAGCCAGCGTGCAATGCTGTCGCTGCGGATGCCCGCGGCCACGCTCAGGTGCAAGGCATTTTTGGTGTGAAAGCGCGCCAGCAGGGCGGCTTCCTTGAAGGTCTGGGGCTTGACGGCCCACACCACCAGGTCCGTCTGTGCCAAAAAGGCGCCGGGTTGGGGTTGGGCGACGATGCCGTAGCTGCTGTTGAGCTTGTCCTGTGCTTCGGCAAAGGGCTCCACCACATCAATATGGCGGGCCGAAAAACCCTTGCCGATCAAGCCGCCAATGATGGCGCTGGCCATGTTGCCGCCGCCGATGAATGCAATACGCTCGCTCATGAGTTCCCCTCGGGTGACTTGGCACACCCGGTGTGGCCAAAGCCTTCGAGTTTACTCAAAAGCCGGACCGGCAAAGCGTTCCGGCGAGGACGCGGCGCGAGGGGTCAAAGCACGGTTTGCCGGACCGCGTGTTCCCAGCGTTCCATCAGTTCCCTGGCGCGCACGGGTGCCAGCGTTGGCAGAAAACGTCGCTCCGAGCGCCACAACTCACCCAGTTCGTCTGTGCTTTGATAGGCGCCAGTAGACAGGCCCGCCAGGTAGGCGGCGCCCAGCGCCGTGGTTTCGATCACGGCCGGGCGCACCACCGGAATCCCCAGCAAATCGGCCTGGAACTGCATCAGCAGGTCGTTCACGCAGGCGCCGCCATCGACCCGCAGTTCAGCCACCGCATTGCCGCCTGCTTCCTGCGCATCGCGGCTCATGGCCTGTAGCAAGGCCGCGCTTTGGTAAGCAATGCTCTCCAGCGCGGCCCGTGCGATGTGGGCGACCGTGCTGCCCCGGGTCAGCCCGGTGATGGTGCCGCGGGCATCCGGTTTCCAGTAGGGCGCACCCAGCCCGGTGAAGGCGGGAACCACCATGACACCGCCCGCATCGGGCACGCTTTGGGCCAGCGCCTGCACCTCGTGGCTGCCCTGGATGGCGCGCAGGCCGTCACGCAGCCACTGCACCACGGCGCCGCCGACAAACACGCTGCCTTCAATCGCAAACTCGGTCTGCGTGGTGGCTTGCGCGGCGCTGGTCGTGATGAGGCCGTTGTGGGAGAGCTGGAATTTCTGGCCCGTGTGCATCAGCATGAAGCAGCCCGTGCCGTAGGTGTTTTTGACCATGCCGGCCTTGAAACAAGCCTGACCAAACAGCGCGCTTTGCTGGTCCCCCGCCACGCCGCCAATGGGAATGGTGTGCCCCAATAAGTCTGGCGTCACCTCGCCGTAAAACGCACTGGACGGTTTGACCTGCGGCATCAGGCTGGCCGGGATGTCCAGCGCCTGCAGCAGCTCGGGGTCCCACTGGTTGGTGTGCACGTTGAACAGCATGGTGCGGGCGGCGTTGCTGACATCGGTCGCATGCACGGCGCCGCCCGTGAGGCGCCAGATGAGCCAGCTGTCCACCGTGCCAAAGGCCAGTTCGCCGTTGGCCGCTTGCTGCCTCGCCAGTGGCACGTGGTCCAGAATCCATTTCAGCTTGGTGCCGGAGAAGTAGGCGTCGACCAGCAGCCCGGTTTTGGCCTGAATCAGGTCGGCCAGTCCCTGCTCACGCAAGGCCACGCAGGTGGGTTCAGCGCGCCGGTCCTGCCAGACGATGGCGTGGTGGATGGGCAGGCCCGTGACCCGGTTCCAGACCACCGTCGTTTCACGCTGGTTGGTGATGCCGATGGCCCGCACCTGGCTGGCCTGGATGCCCGCTTTGGCCAGTGCGTCACGCGAGGTGGCCAGCTGCGTGCGCCAGATTTCCTGGGGGTCATGCTCGACCCAGCCGGGTTGGGGATAAATTTGCGTCAGCTCTTGCTGGGCCTGGGCAACGATGTGCCCGTCCAGGTCAAAAACAATGCTGCGGGAGCTGGAGGTGCCCTGGTCCAGGGCAAGCAGATAAGTCATGTGAGTGTCACGGGTAAAAAATGGGGGTGAATGCGCCGGGCGCTCAGCGCAGGGCGACGTCATAACGCACTTGTGCCTCAGCCAGCAAGGCCGGGAACGGGTCAGGCGGGGGTGCGTCCGTGAACAGTCGGTCAATCTGGGACAGCGTGCCAACCTCCACCATGGCGGGCCGGTTGAACTTGCTGATGTCGGCAGCCAGCCAGACTTCGCGGGCGTGGGACATGATGGTTTGCGACACCTTGACCTCGCGGTAGTCGTAGTCGCGCAGCGAGCCATCCGCCTCAATGGCCGAGATACCGATCAGCGCGATGTCGACCTTGAACTGGCGAATGAAGTCCACCGCCGCCTCCCCGACGATGCCGCGGTCACGTCCGCGCACCACGCCACCGACCACGATCACTTCACAGCGGGCGTTGGCGCTGAGGATGGTGGCCACGTTCAGGTTGTTGGTGATGACCCGCAGTCCCGTGTGCTGCAGCAGCGCCCGCGCAATCGCTTCGGTGGTGGTGCCGATGTTCAGGATCAGCGAGCATTCGTTCGGTACAGCCGCGGCCACGGCCCGCGCAATACGGGTTTTGCCTTCGGCATTCAGGTTTTCGCGTTGTTGGTGCGCGATGTTCTCAATGGTCGAGCTGGGGACGCGCACACCGCCATGAAACCGGGTGAGCAGGCCTTCGTCGGCCAGTCGTTGAACATCACGCCGGACGGTTTGCAGTGTGACGCCCAAGGTGTCGGCCAGCTGCTCCACGGTGACGGAGCCCTGGGACTGTACGACGGCAAGCAGTGTGAGTTGTCTGGGGTTTGGATTCATTCTTGTATTTTTATCCCAAGTGGAAACAAGGCCTTGACTTTAAAGCGAACAAAAAGGAATTCTCATAGGGTTAATACCGATTAAAAAGGAATCAAAACGAATAATAATTCTCGAAATCGAAAATAGGTTCGATGCTGAATTCATTCCAAAAAAGGTCGTGTGATGCAGTTGACGCTTGAGAGCATCCATAAAAAAGTCGGAGCGCAGACGTGGCTTTACGACATGAGCATTGCGCCGCGCAGTGGTGCCGTGACGGTGTTGCTCGGTGCCACCCAGGCGGGCAAGACCAGCTTGATGCGCATCATGGCCGGGCTGGATGTCCCAACCAGTGGGCGTGTGCTGGTGGATGGCCGCAGTGTGGTCGGTGTTCCCGTGCGGGAGCGTAATGTCGCCATGGTGTACCAGCAGTTCATCAATTACCCGTCCATGAAGGTGCGTGACAACATCGCTTCGCCTTTGAAACTGCGCGGCGAAAAAAACATTGATCAGCGGGTGCGTGAGCTGGCTGAAAAACTGCACATCGAGATGTTTCTGGACCGCCTGCCTGCCGAGTTGTCAGGGGGGCAGCAGCAGCGCGTTGCACTGGCTCGCGCACTGGCCAAGGGCGCGCCCTTGATGTTGCTCGACGAGCCCCTGGTGAACCTGGATTACAAGTTGCGTGAAGAGTTGCGTGATGAGCTCGGCGATTTGTTCTCGGCGGGCAACTCCACGGTCATCTACGCCACCACCGAGCCCGGTGAGGCCCTCTTGCTGGGGGGCTATACCGCGGTGCTGGATGGGGGTGAATTGCTTCAATATGGGCCAACCTCCGAGGTCTTTCACAAGCCCAAGTCATTGCGCGTGGCGCGGGCCTTCAGCGACCCACCCATGAACCTGATGGTTGCCAGTGCAGCAGCGTCGGGTGGCGTGCAGCTCGATGGCGGGCCG
The DNA here is from genome assembly GCF_056521395.1 of Rhodoferax sp. LS1R11. Classification (NCBI taxonomy): domain Bacteria; kingdom Pseudomonadati; phylum Pseudomonadota; class Betaproteobacteria; order Burkholderiales; family Comamonadaceae; genus Rhodoferax; species Rhodoferax sp. LS1R11. The sequence continues at coordinate 74,839 of NZ_JBWMAW010000013.1, read as the reverse complement.
CTGCTGTCCATGGGGTTGCCTGCGAACGCTTCGCGTCAGCTGACGGTTGGCATGCGGGCCAGTGCCTTGAGGGTGAGCGCCCAGGCGGGGGATGTGTCCCTGCAGGGGAAGGTCGAGCTGGCCGAAATTTCGGGCTCCGACACCTTTGTTCACCTGGTCACGCCGGTGGGCGAGCTGGTGGCGCAGTTGACCGGTGTTCATTACTTTGAGTTGGGTGCGCAAGTGCCTCTTTACTTCAATCCGGCACAGGTTTATGTGTTCGATGCCCAGGGGCTCTTGCTGCTGTCCCCGGTGCGCGGCGGAGGGCGCTGATATGGCACTGATTGAACTTGATCTGGCCCATGCCTACCGGCGGGATCCCAAGGTGGACAGCGACTATGCGCTGCTGCCCTTGAAAATGGCATTCAAAGACGGCGGTGCCTATGCGTTGCTGGGGCCGTCGGGTTGTGGCAAGACCACCTTGCTCAACATCATGTCCGGCCTGGTGACGCCCTCTCAAGGGGCGGTCAGGTTTGATGGCCGAGACGTCACCAGGGCGTCGCCGCAAGAGCGCAACATCGCCCAGGTGTTCCAGTTTCCGGTGATTTACGACACCATGACCGTGGCTGAAAACCTGGCGTTCCCGCTGCGCAACCGAAAGATGCCCAAAGCGCAGATTGACAAACGGGTGGGCGAGATTGCCGAGATGCTGGAAATGAGCGGCCAGCTCAACCAGCGGGCGGCGGGCCTGGCGGCAGATGCCAAGCAGAAGATTTCGCTGGGCCGCGGTCTGGTGCGCCCCGATGTGTCGGCTGTGCTGTTTGATGAGCCGCTGACCGTGATTGATCCGCACCTCAAGTGGCAATTGCGCCGCAAGCTCAAGCAGATTCACCATGAACTCAAGCTCACCTTGATCTACGTGACTCACGACCAGGTGGAGGCGTTGACGTTTGCGGACCAGGTGGTCGTGATGACGCGCGGTCGGGTGGTTCAGGTGGGGTCGGCGGCGGATTTGTTTGAGCGGCCGAGCCACACGTTTGTGGGACATTTCATTGGTTCTCCCGGCATGAATTTCCTGCCGGGTCAGGTCAGCCAGGAAGGGTTGCAACTGGCGGGCAAAAACCTTGGTTTGCCACCCGGCCGGACACTGCCGCTTGGCGAGTTCAAGCTGGGAATTCGTCCGGAGTATGTCCGGTTGGTGCCAGCGCAAACACCGGGCGCTTTGGAGATGAAGGTGTCCCAAGTGCAAGACGTGGGCACCCACGTCATGTTGAGCGCCCATGTCGCTGGTCACACGGTCAAGGCCCGCCTGTCAGCCGATGCGGCGCAATTGTTGCCGGGCGACCTGGTGTGGCTCAAGGTGCTGAGCGAGCACACCTGCTTTTATATCAATGAGGAGATCGTGCCATGAGCACTACCGTGAAACCGGTGAACCAGAAGGCCTGGTTCCTGATCCTGCCGGTGTTGATTTGTGTCGCCTTCTCGGCCATCCTGCCCTTGATGGTTGTGGTCAATTACTCGGTGCAGGACATCATTTCACCCGAGCGCCGGGTTTTTGTCGGGACCGAATGGTTTGCCGCCATCATGCGCGACGAAGAACTGCATGGTGCCTTGTTGCGCCAATTGACCTATTCGTTTTCAGTCCTCGCCGTTGAACTGCCGCTGGGTATCTTGCTGGCCTTGTCCATGCCTGCCCAGGGCTGGAAATCCTCCGTGGTGCTGGTGATTGTTTCGCTGTCCTTGCTGATCCCGTGGAATGTGGTCGGCACCATCTGGCAAATCTTCGGTCGTACCGATATTGGCTTGATGGGGGCTGCCTTGCAAGGCATGGGTATTGAGTACAGCTACACCGGCAACGCGGCGCACGCCTGGCTCACCGTGTTGCTCATGGACGTCTGGCATTGGACGCCGCTGGTTGCCCTGCTGGGTTATGCGGGCCTGCGCTCCATTCCCGATGCGTACTACCAGGCCGCCAGTATCGACGGTGCGAGCAAGCTGGATGTGTTTCGCTATGTCCAGCTGCCAAAGATGCGTGGCGTGTTGATGATCGCGGTGTTGCTGCGTTTCATGGACAGTTTCATGATTTACACCGAGCCGTTTGTGTTGACAGGTGGCGGTCCAGGTAATTCGACGACGTTTCTGTCGCAATTCCTGACCCAAAAGGCGGTCGGGCAATTCGATCTGGGTCCCGCGGCCGCTTTCTCGTTGATCTATTTCCTGATCATTTTGTTGCTGTGTTTCATTTTGTACAACTGGATGCAGCGCGTGGGCACCCAGGAAAAGGAAGGTGGCCATGAATAAGCCGAAATTTCAGAAGCGGACCCTGTTCCTGCTGGTCTATCTGGTGTTTGCGCTGTTGCCCATCTACTGGATGATCAACATGTCTTTCAAGACCAACAATGAGATCCTGGCGGGCTTCTCGCTGTTTCCAGAGCACTTCACCTGGGCTAACTACCAAACGATTCTGACGGATCCGGCGTGGTACTCGGGCTATATCAACAGCCTGATTTATGTCGGCATCAACACCGTGATTTCACTGACGGTCGCGCTGCCTGCCGCTTATGCGTTTTCCCGCTACAGCTTTCTGGGCGACAAGCATGTGTTCTTCTGGTTGTTGACCAACCGCATGACGCCACCGGCCGTGTTTTTGTTGCCCTTCTTTCAGCTCTACACGTCGGTTGGCTTGATGGATACCCATATTGCGGTTGCCTTGGTGCACTTGCTGTTCAACGTGCCCTTGGCGGTATGGATTCTGGAAGGTTTCATGAGTGGCATTCCCCGGGAAATTGATGAAACGGCCTATATCGACGGTTATTCATTTCCCAAGTTTTTCGTCAAGATATTTCTTCCCTTGATCAAGGCTGGCGTGGGCGTCGCAGCGTTCTTTTGCTTCATGTTCAGCTGGGTGGAGTTGCTGCTGGCGCGCACCTTGACCAGCGTGAATGCCAAGCCGATTGCGGCGACCATGACACGCACCATTTCCGCTTCCGGGATGGATTGGGCCACATTGGCCGCAGCAGGTGTCCTCACCATTGTGCCGGGCGCGATTGTGATCTGGTTTGTTCGGAATTACATCGCGAAGGGTTTCGCGATGGGACGCGTTTGATAGGAGCTCAACATGTTTGAATGGATGGCCTGGACCACCCCTGTCGCTGTATTTTTCCTTTGCATTGTGCTCATGTTGTTTGGCATGACGGTGTGGGAAATCAAGTCCCCGACCACGATGCGAAAGGGTTTTCTCCCGCTGGAAACCACGCGGGGTGACCGCCTCTTCATCGGCCTTTTGGCGGCCGCCTATACCAACCTGGCTTTTGTTGGCCTCAGTGGCAAGCTGGGGGTGCTCCTGGGTATGGAGACAGACCCATCCATCTGGTTCAGTTTTATCGTCTCGATTGCCTTGCTCGCGCTGATCATGCGCAAGGGTTGATTTTCTCGGTATCAAGGATCGGCTTGTTTTCCCCTGGAGCCGAAGCAGCCTTTGTGTCAGGGGTCTTATAAATCTGAGGAGATTGATCATGAAATTACGGTACTCCGTATTGGCCGTGGCGGCAGCCTGCGCGGTGGGTAGCCAGGTATGGGCTGATGAAGCCGCCGCAAAAAAGTGGATCGACAGCGAGTTTCAACCTTCGACCTTGTCTAAAACACAACAAGCTGCCGAAATGAAATGGTTCATTGACGCAGCGAAAAAGCTTCAGGCCAAGGGTGTGAAGGAGATATCGGTGGTCTCCGAGACGATCACTACCCACGAATACGAATCCAAGACGCTTGCCAAAGCGTTTGAAGAAATCACCGGCATCAAAGTCAAACACGACCTGATTGGTGAAGGTGACGTGGTTGAAAAGCTGCAGACCTCGATGCAGTCTGGCAAGTCAATTTATGACGGCTGGATCACGGACTCCGACCTGATCGGTACACACTACCGTTATGGCAAGGTCATGAATTTGACCGATTACATGGCCGGATCTGGCAAAGAGTGGACCAATCCAGGTCTGGACTTGAAAGACTTCATTGGTACCAGCTTCACCACCGGACCTGACAAGAAGTTGTACCAGCTGCCAGACCAGCAGTTTGCCAATCTTTATTGGTTCCGTGCTGATTTGTTTGCCAAGCCAGAACTGAAGGCCCAATTCAAAGCCAAGTATGGCTATGACCTTGGCGTGCCTTTGAACTGGAGTGCTTACGAGGACATCGCAGCTTTCTTCAGTGAAGATGTCAAGACCATCGACGGCAAGCCAATCTATGGCCACATGGACTACGGCAAAAAAGACCCCTCGTTGGGATGGCGCTTTACCGATGCCTGGTTGTCGATGGCGGGTACTGCAGATATTGGCATCCCGAACGGAAAACCGGTTGATGAATGGGGCATTCGGGCTTCCGCTGATGGCTGCACACCACAAGGTGCGTCTGTGTCACGTGGTGGCGCAACCAATTCTCCCGCCGCCGTTTATGCGTTGACCAAGTACATCGACTGGATGAAGAAGTACTCGCCCAAGGAAGCGATTGGCATGACTTTCGGCGAGGCTGGACCCGTCCCTGCGCAGGGTCAAATTGCCCAGCAGATTTTCTGGTACACCGCGTTCACAGCGGACATGGTCAAGCCTGGTTTGCCTGTGGTGAATGCGGATGGCACACCCAAGTGGCGGATGGCGCCGGGTCCCAATGGTCCGTATTGGAAGCAGGGCATGCAAAATGGCTATCAGGACGTTGGTTCATGGACTTTCTTCAAGGACCACGATGCCAACAAGGTTGCAGCCGCCTGGTTGTACGCACAGTTTGTGACGGCTAAAACCACGTCGCTGAAAAAGACGATAGTGGGTCTCACACCTATTCGCGAGAGCGATATTCAATCGGCTGCGATGACCGCCATGGCGCCCAAGCTGGGTGGCCTGGTTGAGTTCTACCGCAGCCCTGCCCGCGTCGCTTGGACGCCCACCGGCACCAATGTGCCTGACTATCCGAAGTTGGCCCAGCTGTGGTGGAAAAACGTAGCGGTTGCTGTAACAGGCGAGAAGACCCCGCAGGCCGCCATGGACAACCTGGCCAGCGAGATGGACGACGTGATGGGTCGTTTGGAGCGTGCTGGCATGGCGCATTGTCCACCCAAGCTCAATGCGAAGAGTGACCCCGGCAAATGGCTGAGCGACAAAGGGGCTCCCTGGGCCAAGTTGGCCAACGAGAAGCCCAAAGGCGAAACCATTGCCTACGATACGTTGTTGAACGCCTGGAAGAACGGCAAGACCCGCTAGTTAGTCCATTGAGGTTTTCAATGCTCTGAAAGATGGCCGTGTGAGCAGAAGTGCCACACGGCTTTTTAATTTGTTTTATGGCACACATCATGCAGCCCTTATTGACCCCGCGAAGTGAACTGATCTCCCGATTGGCAGAGCGTCAGCCCTATGACATTGCGATTGTCGGGGGCGGTGCGACCGGGCTGGGCGTAGCGCTGGACGCTGTGGCGCGTGGCTTCAGGGTTGTATTGGTGGAGTCGCATGACTTTGCCAAGGGGACATCGTCCCGGGCGACCAAACTGGTTCATGGCGGTGTCCGGTATCTTGCGCAGGGCAATATCTCCCTGGTGCGTGAAGCGCTGCATGAACGCACCACCTTGCTGAACAATGCACCTCATTTGGCGCAGCCATTGGCATTCATCATGCCCTCCTACAAATGGTGGGAGACTCCGTTTTATGGTCTTGGCTTAAAGATGTACGACGCTCTTGCAGGCAAGGCTGGGCTGGGGAAAACAGAATTTCTGAACCGTGCCGAGACATTGAGTTATTTGCCAACGGTTCTACCGCAAGGGCTCAAGGGAGGCGTCAAGTATTGGGACGGCCAGTTCAATGATGCTCGGTTGGCTTTGGCGCTGGCACGGACTGCCGCGAAACGAGGCGCACTGCTTGTGAATTACTGCCGTGCCGTCGATTTGCGCTATGAAGCCGGAAAAATAGCAGGACTTGTTTGTGAAGACACCCAGACCGGCAAGCAATATCAAATCGACAGTGGTTGTGTCGTTAACGCCGCCGGCGTGTGGGTTGATGAGCTCAGGGAAAAAGACGGAAAGGCTAACCCCGGCAATGGAAAACACCCGACTAAGCCCATCGTGGCGCCAAGTCAGGGTGTCCACATCGTGGTGGAACGCGACTTTCTGGGGGGCGACGTTGCCTTGATGGTGCCCAAGACCGCCGATGGCCGTGTATTGTTTGCCGTGCCTTGGTTAGGCAAAGTGATTCTTGGCACCACCGACACGCCACGAAATGATCTGGCGCGCGAGCCGCTTCCTTTTAGGGAGGAGGTTGAGTTCATTCTGAGTGAGTCCGCCCGTTATTTGCGCCGTGCCCCGGTTCGCACAGATGTCAAAAGTGTTTGGGTGGGGTTGCGGCCGCTGGTCAAGCCGCAGGATGACGATGGTGAAAACACAAAAGGCATCAGTCGCGAACATACTGTGCTGGTGAGTCGCAGCGGTCTCGTCACTGTCACGGGTGGTAAATGGACGACCTACCGTGCCATGGCAGAAGATGTCCTGGACAAATGTGCTGAAAAGGCGTTGCTTGAAAATCGTCCCAAAGGCGTGACCACGCATTTAAAACTCGTGGGTGCGGAAGGGGGTGACGATCAGCAACAGTCGATTTGCAAACCGCCAGGTCTTCACTCTTACGGTACTGAGCAAGCCGAGGTGCTGGCGATGCCGGGGTCCGAAAACCAGCTGTGCGACGGGTTGACCGAAGGTATGGTGAGGTTCGCCGCACGGTATGAATATGCAATCAAGGTGGAAGACGTCTTGGCACGACGAACTCGTCTGTTGTTTCTTGATGCCGCTCTGGCGAGTTCGCTGGCCTCTCAGGTCGGTGAGATCCTGTGCCAGGAGACGGGGTTGGACCCCGAAATAGCCGCATTTATAGAGCTGGCAGCCCACTATTTACGATTGCCGCAATAAAAAGGCTTGCAGGCCTCCGAAAAGTTCGGCATAATTGTGGGCTTCGCTTGAAAAAGTATGAAGTATCTGCCCAAAAGGTGCAATGTGAGTGGTTCATGTTGTAAACGACGGGCCCAAGACTGACTGGGGTGTTGGCTGCTGATCGAAAGATTAGTTGGTTGGCGATTCTGGTGCAAGTTGGGAATAATTGAAATGATCCAAGCTGAATCTCGATTAGAAGTTGCCGACAATACTGGCGCTAAATCCGTCCTGTGCATCAAAGTGCTGGGTGGTTCAAAGCGTCGCTATGCAAGCGTCGGTGATGTCATCAAAGTAAGTATTAAAGAAGCTGCTCCGCGTGGTCGCGTCAAAAAAGGCGAGATCTACAGTGCGGTGGTAGTTCGTACGGCCAAGGGTATTCGTCGTAGTGACGGTTCTTTGGTTAAATTCGACGGCAATGCGGCAGTGTTGCTCAATGCCAAGTTGGAGCCAATCGGCACCCGCATCTTTGGACCAGTGACGCGCGAGTTGCGCACTGAAAAGTTCATGAAGATCGTGTCTTTGGCTCCTGAAGTTTTGTAAGGACGCGCCATGAACAAGATTCGCAAAGGCGACGACATTATCGTGCTCACAGGGCGCGACAAGGGTAAGCGCGGCAAGATTGCGTTGCGCAAAGATGATTCCTATGTGCTCGTTGAGGGTATCAATGTAGTCAAGAAGCACACGAAGCCTAATCCTCTCAAGGGTGCGGCGGGTGGCATCGTAGAAAAATCAATGCCTATCCATCAGTCTAACGTAGCCATTTTCAATGCTGCTACGGGCAAGGCTGACCGTGTGGGTATCAAGCTGGCGGCTGATGGAAAACGCGTTCGCGTTTACAAGTCAAGCGGCGAAGAAATCAAGGTGGCATAAGCATGGCTCGTTTGCAACAACACTATCGCGAAAAATTGGCTCCAGAGTTGATGGCCAAGTTTGGCTATACCTCTCCGATGCAGGTTCCGCGTCTCACAAAGATCACTCTGAATATGGGTGTGAGCGAGGCTGTGGCTGACAAGAAGGTTATGGATCACGCTGTCAGCGATCTGACCAAGATTGCAGGTCAAAAGCCAGTTGTCACGAAATCCAAGAAAGCCATTGCTGGTTTCAAGATTCGTGAAGACCAAGCCATCGGCTGCATGGTGACTCTGCGTGGCGTCCAGATGTTCGAGTTTCTCGATCGTTTTGTGACGGTTGCTCTTCCTCGTGTTCGCGACTTCCGTGGTATCTCGGGTCGTGCGTTTGATGGTCGTGGTAACTACAACATCGGCGTTAAAGAGCAGATTATTTTCCCTGAAATTGAATACGACAAAGTGGATGCTTTGCGCGGACTCAATATCAGTATCACCACAACGGCCAAGACCGATGAAGAGTGCAAGGCACTGCTCACAGGTTTCCGTTTCCCCTTCAAGAACTGAGGTGACCTGTGGCTAAGATGGCTTTAATTCAGCGCGAAATCAAGCGCGACAACCTGGTTGCCAAGTACGCGAAAAAACACGCGGAATTCAAGGCAATTGCAAGCGACGCTAAGCGTTCTGACGAAGAGCGTGCGGCAGCGCGTCTTGGATTGCAGAAGCTTCCTCGCAATGCAAATCCGACGCGTCAGCGCAATCGTTGCGCTATCACCGGTCGTCCACGTGGCACATTCCAGCACTTTGGCTTGGCTCGTGCAAAAATTCGTGAAATGGCTTTCGCTGGGGAAATCCCTGGCATCACTAAAGCCAGCTGGTAAGCGGTAGGAGACATAGATATGAGCATGAGTGATCCCATCGCCGACCTGTTGACACGCATTCGCAATGCGCAGATGGTGGCAAAAACCACTGTTAGCGTTCCATCTTCCAAGGTGAAGGTGGCTATTGCGCAAGTGTTGAAAGACGAAGGCTATATTGACGGATTCAAGGTCAATGCCAATGAAGGCAAGCCTGAGTTGGAAATAGCATTGAAATACTACGCTGGCCGTCCAGTTATCGAGCGTATTGAGCGCGTTAGCCGTCCTGGTTTGCGTGTTTACCGTGGCAGCGATGCCATTCCCCAAGTCCAAAACGGCCTCGGTGTGGCAATTGTCACAACACCCCAGGGCGTCATGACTGATCGCAAAGCGCGCGCTACCGGTGTCGGTGGCGAAGTGCTCTGCTACGTCGCCTAAAGCGTGACATTGAGGAGAAATTAAGATGTCCCGTATTGGAAAAATGCCCGTCGCCGTTCCGGCTGGCGTGGATGTGTCAATCAAACAAGATCAGATCAGTGTCAAAGGCACTGGTGGAGCCTTGGTTTTGACTCAAAATTCTTTGGTTAAAGTCACCAGTGAAGATGGCAAGTTGAGTTTTCAGCCTGCCAATGAATCTCGTGAAGCCAATGCCATGAGTGGAACCATGCGTCAGCTGGTGAATAACATGGTGATCGGTGTGACCAAGGGCTTTGAGAAGAAGCTACAGTTGGTTGGTGTGGGTTACAAGGCCCAGGCACAAGGTGAAAAACTCAACCTCGCTGTTGGTTATTCACATCCTGTCAATAAAGAAATGCCTGCTGGCATCACCGTTGCAACACCAACCCCCACGGAAATCGTGATCAAGGGTGCGGATCGTCAACGTGTGGGCCAAGTGGCTGCTGAGATTCGTGCAATTCGTCCGCCGGAGCCCTACAAAGGCAAGGGCATCCGTTATTCGGACGAAAAAATCACGATCAAAGAAACCAAGAAGAAATAAGGAGCTGCATCATGTTGACCAAAAAAGAGCAGCGTCTTCGCAGAGCCCGTCAAACCCGTATTCGGATTGCATCGCAAGGCGTTGCCCGATTGACGGTAAACCGCACCAACCTGCACATCTATGCCAGCGTAATTTCTGGCGACGGTGGCACGGTCTTGGCAAGCGCGTCGACGGCAGAAGTCGAAGTGCGTGAAGCATTGGGCGGCTCGGGCAAAGGTGGCAATGTTGCTGCTGCCCAAGCTATTGGCAAGCGTCTGGCAGAAAAAGCCAAGGCGGTTGGTGTTGAAAAAGTAGCGTTTGATCGTGCAGGCTTTGCGTACCATGGCCGCGTTAAGGCGTTGGCCGATGCAGCACGTGAAGCTGGCTTGCAGTTCTAAGCAGATCGGAAATAATGATGGCTAAAGTTCAAGCGAAAATGCAGGGTAAGGCCGAAGGGCCTGAAGATGGTCTGCGCGAAAAGATGATCGCGATCAATCGCGTTACCAAGGTGGTCAAAGGTGGCCGTATTCTTGGTTTCGCAGCATTGACCGTGGTTGGTGATGGCGAAGGCCGCGTGGGCATGGGTAAAGGCAAGTCAAAAGAAGTGCCTGCAGCTGTGCAAAAAGCGATGGAAGAAGCCCGTCGCAACATGACCAAAGTTTCTCTGAAAAATGGTTCTATTCACCACAAGGTGATGGGCCAGCACGGAGCTGCTGCAGTGATGATGGCTCCAGCGCCTAAGGGAACTGGCATTATTGCTGGTGGTCCGATGCGCGCCGTTTTTGAAGTGATTGGTATCACCGATATCGTGGCAAAGAGCCACGGATCATCCAATCCTTACAACATGGTTCGCGCAACTCTTGACGCACTTTCTCGCGCTACGACTCCGTCGCAAGTGGCGGCTAAGCGTGGCAAGACGGTTGAAGAAATTTTCGTCTAAGCGGGAGTCTGACAAATGACAACGCAACAAACAGTCAAAGTGCAATTGATTCGCAGCCCTATCGGTTGCCAGGAATCGCACCGTGCCACCGTTCGTGGACTGGGTCTTCGCAAAATTCGCAGCGTAAGCGAATTGGTTGATACACCTGCAGTCCGCGGCATGATTAACAAGATCAGTTACCTGGTCAAAGTGCTCTAAGAGGTTGATGATGGAACTCAATGGCATTAAGCCTGCTGACGGTGCTAAGCACTACAAGCGTCGTGTTGGTCGTGGTATCGGCTCAGGTATCGGTAAGACGGCAGGTCGTGGTCACAAAGGCCAGAAATCTCGTGCTGGTGGATACCACAAAGTTGGCTTCGAAGGCGGTCAAATGCCTATGCAGCGCCGCTTGCCAAAACGCGGTTTCAAGTCTCATCTGTTGAAGTTCAATGCAGAAGTTACCTTGACAGCGTTGGAGCAATTGGGTGCTACCGATATCAACTTGGTCGTCCTCAAGCAGGCTGGCTTGGTTGGTGAGCTTGCAAAAGTGGTTAAGGTCATCAAAACCGGTGAACTCACTTTGGCTGTGAAACTCACTGGTATTGGTGCAACAGCTGCTGCCAAAGTCGCGATTGAAGCGGCTGGTGGAAGTATTGCTTAATCAGCATTTGAAAGACAACACACGTGGCAACTAACGCGACTCAATTAGCAAAGACGGGCAAATTCGGCGACCTGCGTCGGCGGCTTGTTTTTCTGCTGCTCGCGCTGGTGGTCTACCGTGTGGGTGCGCACATCCCTGTCCCTGGCATCGACCCTGCGCAATTGGCGCAGTTCTTCAAAGGCCAGCAGGGAGGTATCTTGGGCATGTTCAACATGTTTTCAGGTGGTGCGCTGTCCCGATTTACAGTATTTGCACTGGGAATCATGCCGTACATCTCGGCGTCGATCATCATGCAACTGCTAGGTTACGTATTGCCTGCGTTTGAGCAGCTGAAAAAAGAAGGCGAAGCTGGACGCCGCCGTATCACTCAGTACACCCGCTACGGCACGTTGGGATTGGCATTGTTCCAGTCCATCGGCATTGCCTTGGCTTTGGAAAGCTCTGCAGGTTTGGTGATTTCACCAGGTTTTGGATTCAGAATGACTGCGGTCGTGACCTTGACTGCTGGGACCTTGTTCCTCATGTGGTTAGGTGAGCAGATCACTGAGCGCGGTTTGGGTAACGGTATCTCTATTTTGATATTCGGTGGCATTGCGGCGGGTTTGCCGAATGCAATTGGCGGGTTGCTCGAACTGGTTAGAACTGGCGCAATGAGCATCATTGTTGCGTTGTTTATCGTAGTTCTCGTTGCACTGGTGACATTCTTCGTTGTTTTCGTTGAACGTGGCCAGCGGAAGATTTTGGTAAATTACGCCAGGCGTCAAGTCGGTAACAAGGTCTACGGCGGTCAGTCATCACACTTGCCCCTGAAGTTGAACATGGCAGGTGTCATCCCTCCAATTTTCGCCTCGTCCATTATTTTGCTGCCAGCGACGGTGGTCGGTTGGTTCAGTGCAGGTGATTCAATGCGTTGGTTGAAAGACATCGCAGGATCATTGACACCCGGACAACCAATCTATGTCATGCTTTATGCAGCAGCGATTGTGTTTTTCTGTTTTTTCTACACTGCTCTGGTATTCAACAGCCGTGAGACGGCAGATAACCTAAAGAAGAGTGGCGCTTTTATTCCCGGAATTCGCCCTGGTGATCAGACTGCTAAATATATTGATAAAATCTTGCTCCGCCTGACGTTTGCTGGTGCTATCTATATAACGTTGGTTTGTCTGCTGCCTGAATTCCTTATTTTGAAGTACAACGTGCCATTCTATTTTGGCGGTACTTCCCTTTTGATCATCGTGGTTGTGACGATGGACTTCATGTCCCAGGTTCAGAACTACATGATGTCGCAGCAATATGAATCGCTGTTGAAGAAGGCTAATTTCAAGTCTTCATAAGGCGATTGGTAAATATGTCAAAAGACGATGTTATTCAGATGCAAGGAGAGGTGGTTGAAAACCTGCCAAACGCGACTTTTCGCGTGAAGTTGGAAAACGGCCATATCGTACTGGGGCATATATCCGGGAAAATGCGCATGCATTACATCCGAATTCTTCCAGGGGACAAGGTCACTGTCGAATTGACGCCCTACGATTTGAGTCGGGCACGGATTGTATTCAGGGCTAAGTAATAGTAATGGTATCGGTTTGCACGAAGTAACGTGCAGATCCTTCAAACAGTTTTAGGAGAATGAAATGAAGGTTTCGGCTTCGGTCAAAAAAATATGCCGTAACTGCAAGGTAATTCGGCGCAAGGGCGTTGTGCGTGTGATCTGTACAGATCCTCGCCACAAGCAGCGCCAGGGTTAATTGCAAGAGTTTTAGAGGACGAAAATGGCACGTATCGCTGGCATCAATATTCCGCCGCAACAGCATTCTGAAATTGGCTTGACTGCCATCTTTGGAATCGGTCGCACCCGGGCACGAAAAATTTGCGAGGCCTGTGGCATCGCTTATTCCAAGAAGGTCAAAGATTTGACTGACGCTGATCTCGAAAAAATTCGTGATCAGATTGCTCAATTCACCATTGAAGGTGATCTGCGTCGTGAGACGACGATGAACATCAAGCGTTTGATGGATATCGGTTGCTACCGTGGCTTCCGCCACCGTCGTGGCCTGCCCATGCGTGGCCAGCGTACACGCACCAACGCCCGTACCCGCAAAGGCCCCCGTAAGGCTGCTGCGTCACTGAAGAAATAAAAGGGATTGAAAGACCACTATGGCAAAAGCTCCCGCCAATAATGCGGCACAACGTGTCCGCAAAAAAGTCCGCAAAAATGTTGCAGACGGTGTAGCGCACGTTCACGCTTCGTTTAACAACACCATCATCACCATCACCGATCGTCAGGGCAATGCGTTGTCTTGGGCTTCGTCGGGTGGTCAAGGTTTCAAGGGCTCTCGCAAGTCCACGCCGTTCGCAGCCCAGGTGGCTTCGGAAGTGGCTGGTCGCGCCGCTATTGAACAAGGTATCAAGAATCTTGATGTCGAAATCAAAGGCCCTGGTCCTGGTCGTGAATCTTCGGTTCGCGCCCTCGCTGCCCTTGGTATTCGCATCAACATGATCGCCGATGTGACGCCGGTTCCGCACAACGGATGCCGACCACAAAAGCGTCGTCGTATCTAATTATCAACAAGCCCACCGCCACTGGCATTGCGCCGGTGGCTCGCGCAACTCGTTGCGTCAGATGACATAAAGGAAGATCAAGTGGCACGCTACCTCGGCCCCAAGGCCAAATTATCCCGCCGTGAAGGCACTGACCTGTTTCTCAAGAGCGCACGCCGTTCTATCGGAGACAAGGCAAAATTCGACTCCAAGCCAGGTCAACACGGACGCACCTCGGGTGCACGTACGTCTGACTACGGTCTGCAGTTGCGTGAGAAACAAAAAGTCAAGCGCATGTATGGCGTTCTGGAAAAACAGTTCCGCCGTTATTTTGAAGAGGCTGATCGTCGCAAAGGCAACACCGGTGCAAACCTGTTGGCTTTGCTCGAGTCGCGTCTTGACAATGTGGTTTACCGGATGGGTTTTGGTTCCACACGTGCCGAAGCTCGTCAATTGGTTTCCCACAAAGCCATGACCGTCAATGGCAAGAGCGTGAATATTCCTTCTTACATGGTTAAGACCGGTGACATCATTGCAGTTCGCGACAAGTCAAAGAAGCAAAACCGCATTGCCGAAGCGCTTCAGTTGGCTCAGCAAGTTGGCATGCCCGCTTGGGTTGAAGTGAGCCTTGAAAAGGCTGAAGGTACTTTCAAATCGGTACCTGACCGCGATCAGTTTGCAGCAGACGTCAACGAATCGTTGATCGTTGAGTTGTACTCGCGTTAATAGCGTTTAATCGCGTTTTTTCATTTGAAACTGTTCCTAAAACGCGAAGCTTCGCGTTTTAGGCGCTTCACCAGCCTTACCGGTGTAACGAGCCGGGGGTATTGAGAGGAAGTCTGCATGCAAAATAGTCTATTAAAACCCAAAGCAATCAATGTTGAGCAACTTGGCGCCAATCGCGCCAAGGTTGCTCTCGAGCCGTTTGAGCGTGGTTACGGACATACCTTGGGCAATGCGTTGCGTCGAGTTCTGTTGTCGTCCATGTCCGGTTACGCTGCAACTGAAGTCACGATTGCTGGTGTGTTGCACGAGTACTCTTCGATTGATGGCGTGCAAGAAGATGTTGTTAACATTTTATTGAACCTCAAAGGCGTCGTGTTCAAGTTGCACAATCGTGACGAAGTGACCCTTAGCTTGCGTAAAGATGGCGAAGGTGTTGTCACGGCAAGTGATATCCAGACGCCGCACGATGTTGAAATCATCAACCCTGATCACGTGATTGCCCATTTGTCGCACGGCGGCAAGTTGGACATGCAGATCAAGGTTGAAAAAGGTCGCGGCTATGTTCCTGGAACAATGCGCCGTCATGCGGATGAGCCCACCAAGTCAATTGGTCGCATCGTTCTCGACGCTTCGTTTTCACCCGTCAAGCGCGTGAGCTACACGGTGGAAAGCGCCCGCGTTGAGCAGCGTACTGACCTCGACAAACTTGTGGTTGACATTGAGACGAATGGCGCGATCTCTGCCGAAGATGCAGTTCGTGCTTCGGCTAAAATCCTCGTCGAGCAACTCGCCGTGTTTGCACAGTTGGAAGGCAGTGAGTTGGCTGCATTTGATGCACCAGCGCCACGTGGCAATACGCAATTTGATCCGATCCTGCTCCGTCCTGTTGACGAGCTTGAGTTGACGGTGCGTTCAGCCAACTGTTTAAAAGCTGAAAATATCTATTACATCGGCGATCTGATTCAGCGCACCGAGAACGAGTTGTTGAAGACTCCAAATCTTGGCCGTAAATCGCTCAATGAAATCAAGGAAGTTCTGGCTTCCCGCGGTCTGACTTTGGGCATGAAGCTCGAAAGCTGGCCACCAGCGGCTTTGGAAAAGCGCTAAATTTTGAACCCGCAAGGGATTCAGTGACTCGGGCAGTACCTGATACGGCTGCCTGTTAAATACCTAAAGGAAATTACCATGCGTCACGGACACGGACTACGTAAACTTAACCGCACTAGCTCACATCGTTTGGCTATGCTGCGCAACATGATGAATTCGCTCATCGAGCACGAAGCCATCAAAACCACGGTTCCAAAAGCAAAAGAACTGCGTCGCGTCATTGAGCCGATGATCACTTTGGCCAAAGAAGCTACGGTCGCAAACCGTCGTTTGGCTTTTGATCGTCTTCGTGACCGTGACAGCGTTGTCAAATTGTTCAACGACCTCGGACCACGTTTCAAAGCACGTCCAGGTGGCTACACACGTATTTTGAAGATGGGCTTCCGTGTTGGTGACAATGCGCCAATGGCTCTGGTTGAATTGGTGGATCGCGCTCCATCAAATGAAGTTGAAACTATTGAAGTTGAAGCTGCATAATAGGTTATAATATAGACATACCGCGCGATGGAGCAGCCTGGTAGCTCGTTGGGCTCATAACCCAAAGGTCGTAGGTTCAAATCCTACTCGCGCAACCAGATAGATATGGGGCTTTCCCCGTAAGAAAAACGCCAACTTCCGAGTTGGCGTTTTGCTTTCTGCTAGCACCTGTGTCATCACAACTTCCAGGCGTGCTGATCTACCATTGTGTGTATCGCGGCATGATCACCATCATTGAAGTCCCCGGCTTGCTCGGGTTTGAAGTACAGATATCCTGCCTTCCCCAATTTCCGTACCCACATGAAAATCTTCTTTAAATTCGTGCGCATCGTCCTCGGTCCGGTCATGTTGCTTTGGGAAATGATCACTCGCCCGAAAGGTCTCGTCCGTCAGACTGCAGCGCAAACCCGCGTCGATCAGCAATGCCGTGACCTTGTTCTTTACCAATACCGGACTTGCCCCTTCTGCATCAAGGTTCGACAGGAAATGCACCGTTTGTCACTCCCGATTGAACGCCGTGATGCACAAAAAAATGAAGTAAACCGTGCGGATTTGATACGCGGTTGCGGCAAGGCCAAGGTACCTTGTTTGAAAATCACGGATGCAACCGGCAGTAGCCAGTGGCTCACCGATTCGAGCGCGGTTATTGCCTACCTGCAAGGGCGTTTTGCCAGCAATTGAGTTGTATGGGTTTCTGATTGAACGGGTGAACAACGACTTTCGCAAGCGTACTGCGATATCCATATTGATCGATGGGCGCATTGGAAGATCTGCTCCTTCTTTGTCGATGTTGCCAATAGCAACTCAGTTTTTAAGGCTCCTGGGCGTCCCACGGGCGATGATGGCGGTGGTGTCCACGCCGTGTGGCAGCGTGCCATAGTTGTGATGCCCTCTCTGCTTCAGGCGTGAGTGGCAAAAGGCGTCGCTGACAAAGGCCGGTGCATGGCGAATCAACAGCGAGGCCTGCAAGGCCACGGCCATGCGGTCTACCAGATCCCGGGCCCGGTATTCGAAATCCTGCAGATCGTGCAGATCCATCATGAGGCGGGTAACCAACCCGTCGAGGACAGCGTGGGCTCCTTTGGCTCTACTGACTTCTGCAAAGAATGCCTCCATGACCGCTGGTGTTTTGGACAGGGCACGCAGTACATCGAGGCATTGCACATTGCCACTACCCTCCCAGATTGAATTCACGGGCGCTTCCCGGTACAGGCGCGGCATCATGCAGTCTTCCATCACGCCGCTGCCGCCCATGCATTCCATGGCCTCGTACGCGTGGTTCGGGGTGCGTTTGCAAATCCAGTATTTACCAACCGCTGTGACCAGACGCACCAGCAAGTCTTCTTGTTCGTCGGCGCGGTGGTCCATGGCGCGGGCCATGCGCAGGGTGAGCGTCAGCGCGGCTTCACTCTCCAGTGCCAGGTCGGCCAGCACGTTTTGCATCAGGGGCTGCTGGTTCAGCACCTTGCCAAAAGCCGATCGAATGCTGCAGTGGTGCAAGGCTTGTGAGGTCGCCATGCGCATGCCGGCGCTGGAGCCAACCATGCAGTCGAAGCGGGTCATGCTGACCATTTCAATGATGGTGCGCACGCCACGTCCTTCTTCACCCACCATCCAACCCAGCGCGCCGCGGAGTTCGGTCTCGGACGAGGCGTTGGACGCGTTGCCCATCTTCTTCTTGAGCCGCAGCAACTGCATCGAGTTCTTGCTGCCGTCCGGGCGCCAGCGCGGCATCAGAAAGCAGGACAGGCCACCAGGCGCCTGGGCCAAAACTAGAAACGCGTCGCACATGGGCGCCGACACAAAATACTTGTGCCCTACCAGTTCGTAGGCTTGCCCCGGCCCGCCGGTGCCGACGGAAAATGCGCGCGTGGTGTTGGCCCGCACGTCCGATCCGCCCTGTTTCTCGGTCATCGCCATGCCGATGGTAATGCCTTGTTTCTGCGCCACAGGCAGGTTGCGGGGGTCATAAACGCGTGCGGTCAATTGGGGTTCCCACACGTTGGCCAGGTCCGGCTGCAGACGCAAGGTGGGCACGGCCGCAAACGTCATGGTGATGGGGCAGCCGTGGCCCGCCTCGACCTGGGTGTGCAAATAGCTTTTGGCGGCCCGGGCCACGTGGGCGCCCGGGCCGGGGGCGGTCCAGGGCGATGCATGCAGGCCGTGCTCGATGCTGGTGGTCATCAACTGGTGGTAGGCCGGGTGGAACTTCACCAGGTCAGTGCGGTTGCCAAAGCGATCATGGGTGTCCAGTTCGGGAGGGAACTTGTTGGCCAGATGCCCCAGCTCCAGGTAGTCCGCCGACCCCGTCAACGCGCCAAATTCCACGAGTTCGGGCTGTGCCCATGCCGCACCTTCGCGTTGCACCGCCTCTGTCAAGGCGATGTCTGCGCTGTACATGTTGTAGCCGCACAGCTCGCGCGAGACGTTGCTCACGACGTGTGTGTCGGCAAGGTACCGTGCGCCTTTTGCGGTCTCGACAGGTCTGTCCATGAAGCACCTCCAATCAGGAGCGCAGCATGAATCGGCATGGGCGCGCTGTCAATGGGGTTTGGCAATGCCCATGACCAGGCCGTTGAGGTTTACCAGTCCACCAGACTCAGACCGAGGCTCAGCACCGTTCTGCGGCGGTTGTAGTCGACCAGCGAATCACCGTAGCCGCTGAACAACTGGGTGTGAAAACGCAAACCGTTGCGCCCGCCGGGGACGCCGCTGTCACTCACGTTGCGCAGCCATTCCAGTCGCACGGAGCCGTTGGCATTCGCCCGCAAGCTGTGGCGAACCGTGAGTGCCAGCGAATTGACTTTGTTGACATTCCACAAGCCGGTGATCTCTGCGCGGCCGACCAGGTCGCTGATTTCGGGGTTGTCGTCATCCTCCGCGTCTTCGCTCAGCCGGTTCCAGAACCGACCCAGCAGTTTGAACTGATCACCCTTTTCCATGCCCGCCATGAACACCGTGCGATTCCAGCTGCGTGACAGGGGCAGCGTCTGGCCGTTGGACTGGTGCACCAGGCTGACCCCGCTGTAGCGTAGGCGCCAGCCCGCGGGCAAGGCCGCGTCGGTGGGGTAGATGTAGGTGATTTCGGGTTCGTGGTCCGTGGTGCGAAACGGGCGCGACAAATCGCCGTTGAACAGTTGCCAATAGGACTGCTGGCTGTAGCCAAACCACAGGGAGTCGCGTAGCAGGGTCTGTTGGCCGCTCAGCAAACCGGTCAAAAGCCCTTGCGCTATCTTGGTCCGCACCGAGAGCTGGATGCGCGTTTCGTTGACGTTGTAGGGCTGGGTCGCGCTGGCTGTGTGGTTCGCGGTGGGGGAGCCTGGCTGCGTATTGACGCTGTTGGAGCCAATCCAAGACAGGCTGATGGGGCGGTACCCGCGAATGCCAAACGTGCCGCAGTCACTGCCGGCCTCCAGCTCCCAAAAGCGCGACAACTCCGAAAACTGGCTGTGCTTGCAATCGTGCGCGGCAGGCGCTTCCATGGTGATGTGGATCGGGGGCACCGCCGCCGACAACGACATCATCGGTGCGGCACGCTCGTCGCCCTGAGCGGTTGACCAGTGGCTGGCCAGGGCGGTGTTGGGGACGGCGGGCCGGGATGGCCCATCGGGTTTGCCCGGTGCCTGCTGCAAGGCCCATTCATCAAAGCAATTCAGTCGGGCGTCACGGTCGGCGCTCAGGCTGGCGCAACGCTGCCAGGACTGGTCTGGGGCGGGTGTATTGTCTGTTTGAGCCTGCGCATGGCCGACCCACAGTGGCGCCCCCAGGGCTATTGCCAGCCCGGTAATTTGCGTAAGACGAAGGGGTAAGACCGGTGGCCTGTGGCGCCGGGAAGTGTGTTGTTCCATGTTCCTCTGATTTCTTTGCCGCAAGTGTTGTCGACCACCGTGCCGGTCCAGGTGGCGGAGATGTTTTGACCGTCCAGTGACTCGTCGAGGGCCAATTCGTCTTCGTCCACGTCGCCGGCGATGTGGGCTTTGACGCCATCGCGGTTGATGTGGCCACTCACGCTGCCGGTCAGTTCGGCGTGTCGCTCAAACAAGACCGTGGCCGGTTGCGGCAGCCCTTCAAACTCGGCACGCCACAACCCGTAGAGATGCACGGCACTCAAGTCCGTGGCCTGCGGGCAACTCGTGGGTAACGCAGGATTTATAAGATTTTGGGCTGTAGCCCCCGTCCAGTGAGCGCAAGCAGCTATGAAAATAATAGCAATCAACGGTTGAGTGAGTTGGAGCGCCATCAGGCCGCTCGCGCCGCGGCCGCGGCCTGCGCTTTTTTGGCAAATTCGTCTCGCAGGGCCCGCAGCTTTTCGCGCGGGTCTTCCTTGACGGTTGCCTGGTCCAGCCCCATTTCGGCTATGAAGCGGCTGGGCAGGGCGGCCACCATCTCGCGGCCTTTTTTGCGTTTGCGCGTCCAGCTCACCGCCAGGCTGCGCTGGGCGCGGGTGATACCCACGTACATCAGGCGGCGTTCTTCTTGCAGATGGCTGGCCATGCTTTCGTTGGCGGCCTCATGGGCGCGCTCCGAGCCGCCGAGTGAATCGGCGCCTGAGTCTTTCATCTTGAAGGGCAGCATGCCCTCGGTCACGCCGACCAGCATCACGTGCGGCCACTCCAGACCTTTGGACGCATGCAGGGTGGAGAGCGTCACCACGTCCAGGTCTTTCTCGCGCTCGCTGATGGTGGACAAGAGCGACACGGTTTGTGCCACTTCCAGCAGCGACTTGACCTCGTTGGTGGTCGACACCCCGGCGGCGTCGTCCAGCTGGCCGCCGCAACGGGCCGACATCCAGTCGCAAAAATCCATCACATTGGTCCAGCGGGCGGCGGCGGCTTTCTCGTTGTCCTCGCCGTCGTACAGGTGCTTTTCGTAGTCAATTTCCTTGAGCCATTCCATCAGGAAAGCGCGGGCGTCTTCGGCGCCCAGGGTGTGCCGGGCGCGAAACTCCAGGTCGTTCACATAACGACCGAACTCATGCAGGCTGCCCACGGCTTTGGTGCTCAACATGCTGCCCAGCGAGGAGGAGAACAGCGCCTCGAACAAACTGAGTTTGTACTGGCTGGCAAACACGCCCAACTGGGCCAGGGTCTGGTGGCCAATACCGCGCTTGGGCGTGGTCACCGCGCGCAGAAACGCCGGGTCGTCGTTGTTGTTGATCCACAGCCGGAACCAGCCACACAGGTCCTTGATCTCGGCGCGGTCAAAAAAGCTGGTGCCGCCCGACACTTTGTAGGGAATGGCCGCTTTGCGCAGCGCCTTCTCAAACGTCTTGGCCTGGTGGTTGGCGCGGTACAGGATGGCAAAGTGCCTGAATTCCTTGAACTGCGGCCCGGCGTGGGGCAGCCCACTGGCGCGCAGGCTCTGGATGCGTGCCACGGTGCGCTCGGCTTCGTGTTCTTCGCTGTCGGCATCGACCACGCGCACCGGCTCGCCTTCGCCCAGGTCACTCCACAGGTTTTTGGGGAAGAGCTTGGGGTTGGGGCCAATCACATTGTTGGCCGCGCGCAGGATGGCGCCGGTGGAGCGGTAGTTCTGCTCCAGCTTGATGACCTTGAGTGTCGGAAAATCCACCGGCAGCTTGCGCAGGTTGTCCAGCGTGGCGCCGCGCCAGCCGTAGATGGACTGGTCGTCATCGCCCACGGCGGTAAAACGCGCGCCCGCCGGGTCGTTGCCGCCCACCAGCAGTTTCAGCACCTCGTACTGCGTGGCATTGGTGTCTTGGTACTCGTCCACCAGCACATGGCCCATCAGCTTTTGCCACTTCTCGCGCACCGCCTCGTGGTCACGCAGCAGCTTCAGGGGCAGGGTGATCAGGTCGTCAAAGTCCACGCTCTGGTAGGCGCTGAGGCGTTCTTCGTAGTGGCCCATGACGCGGGCGATGATGCGTTCGTTGTCGTCCTTGGCCAGCACCGCGGCTTGCGCGGCGTTGAGCCCCTGGCCCTTCCAGCCGCTGATGACCCATTGCCAGGAGCGGGCCGTGGCCACGTCCACCGAGCCACCGGCGTCTTTCAGGATGCTTGTGATGTCGTCGGTGTCCAGAATCGAGAACTTCGCCTTCAGTCCCAGCACCTCGCCGTCCTCGCGCAGCATGCGCACACCCAGCGCGTGAAAGGTGCAGATCACCACATCCTTGGCTGCCCGGCCAATCAGCTGCTTGGCGCGCTCGCGCATCTCGGTGGCGGCCTTGTTGGTAAACGTGATGGCGGCAATGCGCTTGGGCGACAGTCCGGCCTCCATCAGGCGGCCGATCTTGTGGGTGATCACCCGCGTCTTGCCCGAGCCCGCGCCCGCCAGCACCAGGCAGGGCCCGTGCATGAAGTTGACGGCGTCTTGTTGGGCCAGATTCAGACCGCTCGTGAAGGAAGTTGACATGCAGATACTTTGGGCGAAGCGGGGAATCATACAGAGGCCCCGATGCCGGGGCGTTTTGCTTGACCCTTGCCGGCGCTTGTGTCGGCGGGATGAGCAGGACGCGGCTGACGCGATCATGCGCGTACTTGCAGGCTATCCCTCAGGACTTCGCTTTCTTCGAAGGTTTGGACTTGCCAGAACTGTTGAGAGTGTCCGTGTGGGCCGACCAGTTAGCCATTTTTTATAAGCATGTTTCTGAAATCCGCAATTTTTTGAGCCTTAACGACAAAGCCCAGGTTGTTCGGAATCTTGGACAAACTAATCGGTACTTGGGCTAGTGGCACTTCGATGGTTTGGATTTCTCCTTCAGCTACGTGCTGCGGGCCAGCGAACAAAACACCAAGCAGAATAATACGACCCCCACCAAGGTTGAGAGTACCTTTTGCATCCATGAATCCGCCTTGGTCAAATATAAGCACCGGACTTCCACTTGATCCAGGAAAACAAGCGCAATCGATTACAAATATTGGGAGGCCGTTGTAGTCGTACTTAGGATTCGTCGCTGTAATTCCGCGTCTAACGATTGGCATGTTGTTCTTCTGATCCCAAATACCGTTCGGATAACCGATCATGGTTATGTTTTCGAGACCAGAAAGATCAGCGAGCTTCTCAGAAGTGGCAAGTAGGTCTTCGCCAATCGGTGGCACAAAAAATTTGATGCCTTTTGCTTCGGCTTGTTGATAAAGCGGAGCAAGTGGGAATACCGCTAAATCGACGCCTTCCTCAGGGTGCTTTATCCAGAGGTTTTCAAAATTTTCGAGAACGATTCGCTCCGTGGTGCCCAGGATTGGCTCACCCTGATCGTTCATTTTCGTCAAAACGAATGTGCCAACTTTCGCCTGATTAATTACGTGCTTGTTGGTGACGATTACTGGAACGTGGGTTTTGTCATCAACCTTGAACGAGAAGAAGAATCCTGTTCCGGTAGAGTTTCGGTTCCCGTCCAGCAAGCATTCAAGCCGGACAGTAGTGTGCATCAGAGTTTCAGCGGGAGTCATAGAATTTGAATGGCTAAAGTAATGTCCATTGCAAACCCTGCGAATGATACCGGCCGCTGCGAATTAATCTGGACATGAAAATCTCTTGATGGTGGCTTGTGGATTGGCTCTTGGTCGATTTGCAGGTTTGCATATAGATGTCAAAATTTCATGAAACCCAGCAACCCTCATTCGCCGATTCTAGGTGCCACTTGCCAGTAGGCCATCCCCCAAATGGGGGTGTCGTTGTTCGTTCGCGACCGCTGAATGTCAAGCGACTAAGTCCCCATCCACAGGGCCTTTGCCGTTGTCTGAAAAGGAGATCCCGATGCTATTCAGAACCGCTCGGAGTGGGTGCTTGCACACGGAAGTCAACCCGGCTCAAACACGGACTGGAGGGTGGTCAGCAGTTTTTGAAGCGTTGCCGGATGGAGCGCCCCCAGCCGTTTCACCAGCCGCACCTTGTCCAGCGTGCGCACCTGATCCAGCAGCACCAGCCCCGATTTACCCTGAAACGTCAAGCCTATGCGAAAGGCTGCTGGTTGCGAGCCGGTGGTCATGGGTGCCACGATCACGGTGCGCAGGTAGTCGTGCATCTCAGGGGGCGACACCACGACGCAAGGTCGCGTCTTTTGAATTTCACTGCCCACTGTGGGATCGAGATTGGCCAGCCAGACCTCACCGGTAACCACTGCCGGGCGGCTCACCACATCAGCTCCGCATCCCCATCACTGCCCAACTCGGGCCACGCCAACGCGTCGTCTCCCGTCGCGGCCAAGCGCTGGCTATCCAGCGCCCAGCCTTCGCGCGGACTGCGCTTGAGTGGGCGAATTTCGATCACATTGCCGTTGACTTGCAAGTCGGCCGCATCGACCAAACCGAGTTGCTTCAAGATGGGTTTGGGAATCAGAATGCCTTGGGAGTTGCCCATTTTTCGGATTGAAACCTGCATGGATTTCTCCTTAAAATAAGCACAATGTTACCACTTTTGGCGGTTTTTGCCTGACGCCTTGCGCCCGGCCCAACCCGGCAGAACCAGCATTCAGATGATGCATAGCTTCATGGCAGTATCGGCATAAAAACTTCTTCCTGCCATGGGTTGACAGCCTGAATCAAGCGTAGGCACGGGTTCCGCGGCAAGGATAATACCCGCCGTGCTGCAAATACTCTTAATCACCTTTCCCTTCTTCGCCCTGGTGTTGTGTGGCTACTTGGCCGCCCGCAGGCGCATGCTGCCGCTGGATGCCATTCCGGGCCTCAACAGCTTCGTGCTGTTTTTTGCCTTACCGTGCATGCTGTACCGCTTTGGCTCGACCACGCCGCTGGCCCAGTTGCTGGATGCCAGCGTGTTTTTCACCTGGCTGTTGTGCGCGCTGATTGTGGTGGGCTTCACGGTGGCCATCAGCCTGAACCGGCGCATCCGCTGGAACGACGCCTCCTTTGGCGCGCTGGTGGCGGCCTTTCCCAACACCGGCTTCATGGGCGTGCCGCTGCTGGTGGCGCTGTTGGGCGCCCAGGCGGCGGGCCCCATCATCGTGACCATTGTGGTGGACATGGTGATCACCACCTCGCTGTGCATTGCGCTGTCCCGGCTGGACGGGGCGGACGAGCACGGCTTTGCCCATGCGGCCGAAAACGCCCTCAAGGGCATGTTGTTCAACCCCATGCCCTGGTCCATATTGCTGGGGGGCGTGGCCTCGGCCGTGAGCCTGTCGCTGCCCAAACCGGTGCTGCAGACCGTGGGCCTGCTGGCCGATGCCGCGTCCCCCGTGGCCCTGTTCACCATTGGCGCCGTGCTGGCGCGCTCGCAAATGCAGGCCGCTGCCAACAAGCACCCCCCCATCCCGCTGGTGGACTACCTGCCGGTGGCCGCCATCAAGCTGCTGGTGCATCCGCTGCTGGTGCTGCTGGTCGGTGCGGCTGCCGTGGAGCTGGGCGCACCCTTGAACAAGTTTGCGTTGACCGTCATGGTGCTGGTGGCGGCGCTGCCCAGTGCCAGCAATGTGTCGCTGCTGGCCGAACGCTTTGGCGCCGACAACGGGCGCATTGCGCGCATCATTCTGGTGTCTACTGCCGCGGCGTTTTTGACGTTTTCACTGGCAGTGTCCTTGCTGACTTGATGCGCGCGATGTACTGATCGGTGCGCATCACCACCAGGCAATCTTGTTCATTCCTGGTGCTTTGCTAGTCGAGGCTGATGTTCTTGCGCTTGACCAGCTGTTCGTAGATCTTGCCTTTGGCTTCGGCGTTCTGGCGCATCTGGTCAGGCGACCAGGTGATGGTCTCGTAAGCGAAGGTGTCGAACTTGGCGTTGACATCAGGATCGGCCAGCACCTTCAGCACGTCGGCGTGGATCTTGGCTTTGACGTCGCCAGCAATGCCCTTGGGCGAGAGCAACGACACGAAGGAGTTGACTTCAAAACCGGCCGGGCCGCCTGCCTCGGCCATGGTGGGCACGTCGGGCATTTGTGGCACGCGCTTGGCCGCCGCCACGGCAATGTAGCGCAGCTTGCCGGCCTTGTAGATGCCCTGGCTGGAGGGAAGGCTGCCAAAACTCCACTGCAACTCACCCGAACCGACCGATGTGAATAAATGGGACATCTCGCGGTAGGCCACGTGGGTCATCTCAATGCCGCTCAGCAGTTCCAGTTGTTCGCCGCCCAGATGGCCCGGGCTGCCGATGCCCCAGGAGCCAAAGTTGACCCTGTTGGGAGCGGCCTTTGCGGCACCAATCAGGTCTTTCATGTTCTGCCACTTGGAGTCGGTGGGGACGGCGACGAAGAACGGGGTGCGGAACAGCGGGGCCACCGGGTCGAAGTTGTTCAAGGTGACGTAGCCCTTGGCCTTGTACAGAAGCGGCAAGGCGGCAAGATGTTCGCTGTCGAACTGCACCAGGGTATAGCCGTCGGCTGGTGCCCGCTGTGAAGCTTCGATGGCAATGAAGCCGCCACCACCGGGTTTGTTGTTGACCAGCACCGGCTGGCCCCATAGTTTGGACAGTTTCTCGGAAACCTGGCGCAGCACGGCGTCCGGGCCGCTACCGGCGGGGAAGGCGGTGACGATGGTCACGGGTTTGGTAGGGAAGCCAGCTTGCTGGGCCGCGGCGGGCAGGCACAGCGCTGCGGTCGCGGCCAGAACGAGAGTGGTCAGATTATTGGATTTCAAAAGTGTCTCCTGGGGTCAAGGGTGAAGTGATCTTTTACAAACAGTTTTCGGACTGATAGCCGCATGGCATTCCATGGCGGCGCCAAGGCGCTCGGTTTGCGTGATGGCGCGAGCTTTTGGTGCTCTACAGAGGGTTGCGGATGTGTTCAGACATCCACCATGAAGCCGCCAAAAAAAGCGGCCAGTGCGTCAGTGGCGTCAAGCGGCAGAATCTGGGCGATGTATTGGTCGGGCCGTACCACCACCAGGCAGCCGTGCTCGCGGCTGATCTGGCGCAAGGTGTAGATGTTCTGGCTTGCACCATTGGCCTGCGCACCGTCCAGCGCACAGAACGCTTTTTCATAGTCGCGCAGCCCGTAGCGGCCCTTGTGAGGGAACAGCAGCTCGGGCAGGTTGGTGATGGCCAGTTCGTGGTGGCTTTGCTGAAACACCGCTCGCACATCAAAGACGGCGTCCATATCCGCGCCTGCCGGGGTGTAGCGCCTGAGCGGGGACTGGGGCGAATCGGTGAGATAGCTGCAGAGCTTGCCTACGGGCGATGCGGGCGCTGCGCTGTCACCCTGCCCGGCAAAGGCCAACAAGCGCCAGCGGCCGTCCGCTGCCAGCGTCTGGCCGAGTTGCATCAACTTGCCGTCGCCCAAGCGGACGACCGGCGTGGAATGGAAGCGTGTACCGATCACCAGTCCTTGTGCCAAATGCTGGTGCGTCGACTGCCCGGTGAGCAGCGCTGGTTGGTAGCGTGTGGCCGTGCCAGCCGTGTAGCGGCCATGCTGCACGAAGTAGCGCTGCACCTCGGACGGGTCAACCCCAGTGCCTGCCGCGTCGCCAGGTTTCTTCAACGGCGCACTGAGCATCTTGGCCCATTCGCGGTCGAAGTCGATCAACTCCCTGGCCACCGCCTGCCGCTCGGCGGAATAGGTGTGGAGCAAGCTCGGGGGACAGCGCCCCCGCAGCACAGCGGCGAGTTTCCAGCCCAGGTTGAAGCTGTCCTGCATGGAAACGTTCATGCCCTGGCCCGCTTTCGGACTGTGCGTGTGGCAGGCGTCGCCCGCGATGAAGACGCGCGGCTGGCGCGTGGCCATGTCGTGGGGCTCAAGATCGTCAAACCGGTCGCAAAGCCGCTGGCCGATTTCATAGACCGACCACCACGCGACTTCCTTCACGTCAAGGCTATACGGATGGAAGATGCGCTGGGCGGCGGCGATGAGTTGATCAATGCTGATGTTGCGGGCTGCAACGCGCTCATTCACGGCGAGTTTGTCGAGTTCCACGTAAATGCGCACGAGATACCCGCCCTCGCGCGGGATGAGCAAGACGCTGCCTTCATCGGCGGACTGGATCAGCGCCTTGAAACGGATGTCCGGGAAGTCGGTGACCACCAGCACGTCCATCACGCCCCAGGCATGGTTGGCCGAATCACCCTGCAGCACCCGGCCCATGGACTGTCGCACCCCACTGCGCGCGCCATCGCAACCCACGACGTAACGGGCACGGATCGTCTCCACTTGTCCAGCGTGCTCAGCGTCCTGCCGCTCGAACCGGACCGTGACCGGGTAATCTGACGCCCCATCGGGCGCACGTTCAAGCCCCACCAGACGGCGGCCGTAGTGCGGCACCAATCGTGAGGCTGACCTTTGCATGGTCTCAAGGTAGAAGTCGTGCACACGCGCCTGGTTCAGGATCACGTGCGGCATGTGCGACAGCCCGTCCTCCACGTCCTGAACGCGTCCACTGCGCACAATGCGGCTGCCGTTGCGATCGTCGGGCTTCCAGAAGGTCGTCTCGTTGACCCAATAAGCCTCCTTCAACACGCGC
This sequence comes from Rhodoferax sp. LS1R11, assembly GCF_056521395.1. Lineage (NCBI taxonomy): Bacteria > Pseudomonadati > Pseudomonadota > Betaproteobacteria > Burkholderiales > Comamonadaceae > Rhodoferax > Rhodoferax sp. LS1R11. The sequence continues at coordinate 46,434 of NZ_JBWMAW010000013.1, read as the reverse complement.
TCGACAAAACCGAAGGCCTCGAACATCTCCATCGTCCGGCAGGCAATGCCATCGGCCTGGCCCAGCTGCAGCGGACCAGGTTTCTGGTCCACGATCACCGTGCGGATGTCCGGAAAAGCCGCCAACTGCGCGGCAAGCGTCAGCCCGGCAGGCCCGCAGCCAATGATCAGAACATCGGCTTCGACGGGAAGGGCGCTGCCTGGAGGTATATCCGAGATTGGCCCGGCAGCGTCCACAAGCCCGGGATCCCCAGGGCGAAATCCATTGAGATGAAATTGCACTTTGACTTTCCTTTTTGCACGTTGGTTGCCAGCGAAGGGATTCACGCGAGGCGTGGCTTTTTGAATGGGCCTCACTGTCGCAGGCGTGGACTATTGCGTCAAAGCCAAATATCGAATACCCGGTATATTTTTTTGATATACACCGCTACCATGCCGACATGGCAAAACTTGATCTGGATTGGCTCAGCGTGTTCGTTGAGGTTTACAAAACGCGAAGCGTCTCTCGTGCAGCGCAGGCGCTTGGCATGGAACAGGCCAGTGCCAGCATTGCGCTGAACAAGCTGCGCCGACATTTTGATGACCCGCTTTTCTGCCGCACGTCGACCGGCATGGAGCCCACGCCACGTGCGCAAGACATCTATCCCGATTTGCTGGAGGCCCTGGTGCTGCTTGAGAAGGCGCGCGGGGCCACCGGTGCGTTTGTGCCCCATCAGGCCACACGCGAATTCCGGATCTGCATGACCGACATCAGCGAAATTGTGTTACTGCCACGGCTTATTAACCATCTTCAGAAAACCGCGCCGGGCCTCGTCGTCGAAGCGGAGAAAATTTCCCCTGAAAGCCGTCGCAGGCTGGAGTCAGGCGACATCGATCTGGCCGTGGGCTTCATCCCCGATCTGGAGGCAGGTTTCTACCAGCAGGCCCTGTTTGCGCAGAACTTTGTCTGCCTCGCATCCAGCGATCACCCGCGTATTGGCACAACACTCACACGCGAGGCCTTCTCGGCCGAGGGGCACATCGTGGTCATGGCGTCGGGCACAGGCCATTCGATTGTGGACAAGGTACTGGCCAAACACCAGATCAACCGCCGCGTGGTGCTGCGTGTGCCCAGCTTTCTGGGTGTGGCGCGCATCGTGGCCCAAACCGAGTTTCTGGTGATCGTGCCACGCCAGCTTGGCCATGCGCTGGCACAACAAGAACGCATGAAGGTGCTGGAGCCGCCCTTGCCGCTGCCCGCCTACAAAGTCAAGCAGCACTGGCATGAGCGCTTCAACGCGGACGCGGGCAACATCTGGCTGCGTCAGGCGATGATGGGCTTGTTTTCGGGGGTTGACCCGTTGCTACTTATTTGATAGCTGCTTGTGCACAAACACCGTCAGCGAGTTGAACAAGTCGTCCAGCACCTGCTCACCCACCACGGCCTCAATCTGGCGGTACTGCTGGTCAATCAGCGGGGCCATTTCGCTCACCAGCTGCTCGCCTTTGGGGGCGAGGCGCACCAGCACGCGGCGCTGATCGCCTGACACCCGGTTGCGCTCGATCAGCGCCAGCTCTTCCATGCGCGTCAGCATGCCCGTCATGCTGGGGCTGAGTATCTGGCACAAATCGCACAGTTCGCGCGGCTCCAGCTGGGCGTGCTCGTCCAGCGCCCGCACGATGCGCCACTGCTGGTCGGTGAGGCCAAAGTGATTGAGGATGGGCCGAAAGTGCGACATCAGGCTCTCCCGCGCCTTCAGGAATAACTGGGGCAGGTTGCGGTTGGCAATGCGGGGCGGGGATTCGGACATGGCAGTCTCTTTCTGGTGTGATGCGTCTTGACTCACTCATATAGTAGTGATTAAATCACTATGATGTTAGTGAATTATCAGCAAAACGGCGTCCGCTTGGGGCGTGGCCCATGATCGTCAGAGACCGGCCCTCCGGGCTGCGCATGTTCCTGCTGGTGCGGGGCTCCGTGTTGCCGCGGATTTTGCCATCGTTGTTCGTCAACACCGTGATCGCCACGCTGGTCACCATCAACCATGGCGACCTGTTTGCGCTCAAGATCACGCTGACCACCATTCCGTTCAGCCTGATTGGTTTGCCCCTGGCGATTTTTCTGGGCTTTCGCAACACCGCCGCCTACGACCGTTTCTGGGAGGGACGCAAGCTGTGGGGCGAGTTGCTGCTCAGAAGCCGCAATTTTTCGCGCCAGTGCCAAAGCCTGATCAGCGGCGTGCAGCCGGTGCAAGCCAGCCTGGGCCTGGCCGATGTGCGGGTGCGCATGGTGTACCGCGCCATTGCGTTCGCCCATGCCCTGCGCCTGCACCTGCGCGACGACCCGGTGGCCACGGAGCTCCAGCCTCTGTTGCTGGCAGCCGAGTGGCAGCAACTGGCCCAGTCGTCCAACAAGCCGGATTTTTTGATGCTGCGCATGGGGGACGACCTGCGCGCGTGCCTGCAGGAGGGGCGACTCGAAGGCTGCCTGGCTGCCTCCCTGGACGCCACCCTGTCCTCAATGACGGCGGCGGCCGCGTCTTGTGAGCGCATCAAAAGCACGCCAATTCCGTTTTCGTACACGCTGCTTTTGCATCGCACGGCCTACCTGTATTGCTTTCTGCTGCCCTTCGGGCTGGTGGACTCCATCGGTTTCATGACCCCGTTCGTGGTGGCCATCGTGGCCTACACCTTTTTCGGGCTGGATGCGCTGGGTGACGAGATCGAAGAGCCGTTTGGCAAGGAAGCCAATGACCTGCCCCTGGACGCGATCTGCCGCACCCTTGAAATCAACTTGCGCGAGTCGCTGGGCGACGATCACGTGCCCGCGCCGCTGACCCCCATCCACTACTGCCTGACCTGAGCCCAGGTCAACACCCCACCCCAAGCCGCGCGGGCGATGCCAAAGAGGTGCCGGTGGCCATCACCGAGAAGGCTACCCACACCCCTGATAATTTGCTATCAATTAAATAGCTGCTACCGCACGTAAATAAAGGGCTGTAGGCCTTTTTTCTATAAATTATGGCCTGGTTCAGATCGCCAGCGGGTCCACGTCCACGGCCCAGCGGATCAGGCCGCGGTGCTCGGGCTGCGCGCGCGTGGTGTGCAGCACCGCTTGCCACGCGGCCAGAAAGCGCTGCAAGGCGGCGCGTGAGGGGCTTTCGATCAGCATCTGGGCGCGCTCCACGTTGGCCACGCGCTGCATGCTCATCGGCACGGCGGGGAACAGGGCGAGGTGGGGCAGCAGCTGTTCGGCGTCCGGCATGGCGGCTGCGGCGGCGCTGGCAGCGGTCAAAAACGCCTGGGCCACTTCCTGCGTGCGCGCCTCAGCCCGCACCAGGGCCTGAAAACTGAACGGCGGCATGGCGGCCTGCTCGCGTTCGCGCAGCTGCTCGGTGGCAAAGGCCGGGTAGTCGTGGCGTTTCAGGGCGTCAAACAGCGGGTGCGCCGGGTGAAAGGTCTGAATCCACATCTCGCTCTGGCCGCTGATGTCGGCATCGCGCCCGGCGCGTCCAGCGGCCTGCATCAACAGGCTGAACAGCCGCTCGGGGGCCCGAAAGTCGCTGGAGAACAGCGCGTTGTCGGGGCTCACCGCTGCCACCAGCGTGATGCGGCGAAAGTCGTGGCCCTTGGCAATCATCTGCGTGCCCACCAGCACATCGACTTCGCCGGAGTGGACGCGGGCGAGCTGGGACTCCAGCTCGCCCTTGAGCTTGGTGGTGTCGGCATCAATGCGGGCAATGCGCACGGGCTCGCCTTCGGGGCATGCCTCGGTGACCGAGTTGGGGCGGCGCACGTGCTTGAGCAAATCAGCAAGATGTTCTTCCAGCCGCTCGGTGCCGCGGCCCAGCGGGGCGATGTCGGGGTTGCCGCAGGCCGGGCAGGCGCGCGGCACCCGTTCGGTAAAACCGCAGTGGTGGCAGCGCAGCGTGCGGTCAATCTTGTGGAACACGCGAAAGGCGCTGCAGTGCGGGCACTCGCTTTTCCAGTCGCAGTCGGCGCAGTGCAGCACCGGGGCGTAGCCGCGCCGGTTCAAAAACACCATGCACTGCTCGCCGCGGCCCACGCGTTCTTCAATGGCGGTGAGCAGGGGCGGCGAAAACACGCATTTCTTGGGCTGGTGGTTCATGTCCACCCGGCGCACCAGCGGGAGCGCGGCGTTGGCGCCCACGCGACTGGGCATCTCCAGGCGCACATAGCGCCCGCCTTCTGCGGCGGGGCGGCTGTGGTGCCAGCTTTCCAGCGACGGCGTGGCCGACCCCAGCAGCACTTTGGCGCCTTCGAGTCGGCCGCGGTAGATGGCCAGGTCGCGTGCCGAGTAGCGGGCGCCTTCCTGTTGTTTGTAGCTGGGGTCGTGCTCCTCGTCCACGATGATCAGCTTCACCTTGGGCAGGGAGGCAAACACGGCCATGCGCGTGCCCAGAACGATGCGGGCCAGCCCGCTGTGCGCGGCCAGCCAGCTTTTCAGGCGCTGGGCGGGCGTCATGCCGCTGTGCATCGACACCACTGCGTGTTCGCCATACAGCGGGCCAAAGCGTGCCATGAAACGGGCCTCCAGCTGGGGGGTGAGGTTGATCTCGGGCACCATCACCATGGCCTGGGCGTCGGGGTCTGTCGCCAGCAGCTTCTGAACGCTGTGCAAATACACCTCGGTCTTGCCGCTGCCGGTGGCACCAAACAGCAGAAAAGGCCCGTCTTCAGCATCAAATCGGGCGATAGCCGCCGTCTGCTCTTCGGTTAGCGCTACTGAAGTGATAGCGTGTGAGGGGCTGGACGGGTCGGGCACCAGGTCTTTGGCATGGCGCTTGAGACGGCGTGCCAGTTGCAGGGTGTTGAGGTCGCGCAGTTGCGGGGGCAGGGCGGCCAGGGCGACCTCGCCGAGCGAGCGCTGGTAATAGTGCGCTGCAAACGTCACCAGTTGTCGCCAGGCTGGCGAGAGCGGCGCAATGCCGTCCAGCGTGCCGGCAATCGGGCGCAGTTTGTCGGGGTTCAGGGTGCTGGTATCTGGCCCGCTGCCAGCGTCCCACACCACGCCCAGCATGTCGCGTTTGCCCAGTGGCACACGCACCAGGCTGCCGGGCGAGAGTGCCGACTCACTTGCATAGGTCAAGGGTCCCGCCACTTGGCTGTGGACCGGCGTATGCACCAAAACCGGGAGCCAATGCGTCATGCCAAAACCTGAGTTGGGGTGCTTAGTTGATGTGAACTTGCGAAAACATCCTTAAGTCTTTGATTCATAAGCGATTTAAGAGACATCCAAGATTTCTGTGGATAACTTTGTTGATATGTTGCTTTGGAGGCCGCGGGAGCCTTGTAAATCAAGGCTTTCGCTAAATTGCCCGGAAAAAAAGCAAAATTTAAATTCGTTATGAATCAATGACTTACAGGCGCTATTGGTTTCGTAGCAAAGACCTGCCTGGTGGATGACAGATGTCGCACCGCAACAAGAATTTTGTGCATAAGTCAGTCGTCACCAACTCGAAATCCCTGAAAAAGGTGGTATGGGTTCTTTTATTCAGGCCCGCATCTTGCGCGAATGCTCATGCACCGCCTTGACCAGCACCGCCACATTCTCAGGCGGCGTGTACTGGCTGATGCCGTGGCCGAGGTTGAAAATATGGGTCGGTCCCTTGTCCGGGCCGGTGTGTGGCGTGCCAAAGCTGGTGAGCACCTTGACCACCTCCGCCTCGATTTGTGCGGGGTTGGCAAACAAGACGTTGGGGTCGATGTTGCCCTGCAGCGCCTTGCTCTCGCCCACCATGGCACGCGCCTTGGCGAGGTTGACTGTCCAGTCCAGGCCGAGTACGTCGCAGTCGAGCTCGCGCATTTCTTTCAGCCACATGCCGCCGCCCTTGGTGAACACGATGCTCGGAATGCGCACCCCGTTGTGTTCTTTTTTCAGTTGCGCCAGCACGCGCTCTGTGTAGGCCATGCTGAATTCCTGGAACGCGCCGTCGGCCAATACACCGCCCCAGCTGTCGAAAATCATCGCGGCTTGCGCCCCGGCCTCGATCTGGGTGTTGAGGTAGAGCGCCACCGCGTCGGCGTTGATCTGCAGCATCTTGTGCATCAGGTCGGGGCGGCTGTACATCATGGTTTTGACGGCGCGGTAGTCGTCCGACCCGCCGCCTTCGACCATGTAGCAGGCCAGCGTCCAGGGGCTGCCCGAAAAACCGATCAGCGGCACCCGGCCATTGAGCGCCTTGCGGATGGAGGTGACGGCGTCAAATACGTAACGCAGCTTGTCCATGTCGGGCACGGCAAGCCGGGCCACGGCGGCCTCATCGCGCACGTTGTGGGCAAACTTGGGGCCTTCGCCTAGAGCGAAAGTCAGGCCCAGGCCCATGGCGTCGGGGATGGTCAGGATGTCGCTGAACAAAATGGCGGCGTCCAGCGGGTAGCGCTCCAGCGGTTGCAGCGTCACTTCGGTGGCGTAGTCGGTGTTGGTGGCCAGTCCCATGAAGCTGCCGGCCTGGGCGCGCGTGGCGCGGTATTCGGGCAGGTAGCGCCCGGCCTGGCGCATCAACCAGACGGGGGTGTGGGCGGTTTCCTGGCGCAGGCAGGCGCGGATGAAGGTGTCGTTTTGCAGCGGGGCAAATGCGCTGTTGGGGGCGGAGGTGTTCATGCCCCAATTGTCGCCGCAAGCGATTCAGCCCTTAGGGTGCGTTGCGGTGTTCCACCATCAGGCATTTGTTCTGCACCACGGTCAGGCCCGCGGCCTGCGCAGCGGCGGCCGCTGCGTCGTTGACGATGCCCATCTGCAGCCACAGGGCCTTTGCACCGATGGCAATCGCATCGGCGGCCACCGGCGGCACATCCTCGCTGTTGCGAAACACGTTCACCAGGTCAATTTTTTCGTGCTGTGCGGCGTCCAGCAGCGTGGCATAGACCTTTTCACCCAGGATCGTGAGGTTACTTGCCGCCGCCACCGGGTTGACCGGAATGATGCGCCAGCCGTGCGCCTGCATGTAGCGCGTCACGTCAAAGCTGGCGCGGTGCGGCTTGGGCGAGAGGCCCACCACGGCCACGGTGCGGCAGGTGGCGAGGATGTGGCGGATGTTGTCAGTATCAAGCATGGCAGGTACCTCACAGGGTGGCCAGCGCCGAACGCAGTTCGTCCACCGACAAAATTTCAGACAAAACAACCGGCGCACGCCCGGCCTTGTAGATGACATACACCGGCACGCCGTTGCGGCCCAACTGGCTCAGGGCGGCAGTGATGGCCGGGTCGCGCCGGGTCCAGTCGGCGCGCAGCAGGGTGACCTTCTTGGCATCCAGATCGCCCAGCACGGCGGGGTTGACCAAGGTGGTTTTCTTGTTGTACTGGCAGGTTACGCACCAGGCGGCGGTGAAGTCCACAAACACCGGCGCGCCGCTGGCCAGCACCTGCTCGACCCGGCCGGGCGCCCAGGCCTGCCAGCGGTCTCCGGCCTTGATGATGCTCGTGCTTTCGACCGGTTTCAAGACATTTTGGCCGATAGCCCCCGTCAACAGGGCGAGGGTAGCTATCGAAAGCGTAGCAATTGCCACCCGGCTGCGTCCGCGCAGCGTGAGCGACCAGATCACCAGCGCCAGCCCAACCAGCAGCGCCAGCAGCGCACCCGCGCCGTCAATGCCGCTTTGCTGGCCCAGCACCCACACCAGCCACACCACGGTGGCAAACATGGGGAAGGCCATGGCACGGCGGAAGGTGTCCATCCACGCACCGGGGCGCGGTAGCAGCCGGGCCACGGCGGGCATCCAGCTGGCCGCCAGGTAGGGCAGGGCCATGCCCACGCCAATGGCGCCAAAAATCAGCAAGGCCTGCAGCGCGGGCAAGCCCAGCGCCAGCCCCAGCGACGCGCCCATGAACGGCGCCGTGCAGGGCGAGGCAATGGCCACCGCCAGCACGCCCGACAGGAAGGCGTTGACCGCCGGGTTTTGGGCCTCCAGCGTGGCCACGCGGTTGGGTACAAACTGGCCAAACTCAAACAGGCCCGCCAGGTTCAGCCCCATCACCGTGAACAACACCGCCAGGGTGGCCACCACGGCGGGTGACTGCAGCTGAAAGCCCCAGCCCAGTTGTTCACCCGCGCTGCGCAGACCGAGCATCAATGCGCCCAGCGCCAAAAAGGATAAGACCACGCCCGCGCTGTAGGCCAGGCCGCTCACCTGGTGGCCGCGGCGGTCGTCCGCGTGTTTCGTGAAGCTCATCACCTTGATGGCCAGCACGGGAAACACGCAGGGCATCAGGTTCAAGATCATGCCGCCGAGCAGCGCCCCCAGCAATGCGGCCATCAAACCCAAGGGCGCTGAAGATCCGGTGGGGGCGGCACCGACGCTGGCATTGGCCTGCAGCGCGGCCGCCAGTTCAGGCGACACGCCTTGGGGTGCCGCCACCTCGGGCCAGGTGCCCAGCACTTTGGCCTGGGCCAGAAAACCCTGGTGCTGGCCGTTGATATCGGCAGCCAGCACCAGCGGCATCACCGTGGGGCTCTGGCTGCGCTGGTCTGACAGGGGCACGTTGGCCGTCCATGTGGTGCCTTGCCAGGCCTGCGTGATGGCCGCGGCGGTTTCGATGACTTCGGGTGTTTCCGGGTACAGCGCCAGCGTCTTGCCCTGCACGGCGGCGGGCAGTCCGGTGACCGAGACCTTGAGCACCTTGCCGCTGATCTCGACCTGGCTGTTGCCGTTCAAAGGCGCCGGTTGCGCCTTTTGGGCGGCGGCAAAGTCGGCACTGTTCAGGGCGGTGGAGCCGCGCACCGGCAGGCGCAAGGCAAATTCACCTTCTTCCGGAATGCACTCCTTGCGGCACACCAGCCAGCTGGCTTTGAGCTTGACCTCCAGGTCCGCGTTGAGCAGCGAGGGTTTGAAGTCGGGCGTGATGGTGAGTTGCACCGGCAGCAGCACCGTGCCCTCGTAGCCGTAATTGGCCAGGTTGCCAATCGGAATCTTCTTGGGCAGCGGCCAGGCAATGTCGTCCGCCATCACGCCCACCGGCAGCGTCCACTCCAGCTTGGTCGGCAGGCCGGAGTCGCCGGAGTTTTTCCAGTAGGTGTGCCATTCGGGCTTGTGGGTGATTTGCAGGCCGAGCCAGACCGGCTTGCCGGGGTCGGCGCCCTCGGGGGCGTGGGCCATCAACTCGGCACGCACCTGGTCGGTGGTGACGACAGACTTGATGCTATTTTGGGCTGTAGCCGCCGTGGACAGTGCGCAAGCAGCTATTAAAAGCGTAGCAAGAAGGAGGGGGGGGCGTGCAAGTAGTGCGCGGCAGGAGCGTATGGAGAATGTCATTGCAGTGTGGGAGTGGAGCGGGGGGCGCAAAGTTCCGGGGGAGGCTGTGATTGGGCAGGGGTTGGCACTCAGTCGTCGGTCAGCAGCGAACCTTGCGCAAACACGGCCGGCAATTTCTTGGGCGCCTTGATGCGCAGTTGTTTGTTCACGTTCTCGCGGCCAAACACCACCTCAATGTCCGCCACCGCCACGCCAAACAAAGGCGCCAGGAAGCGCACCATGTGGTCGGTCGCTTTGCCCGCCACGGGCGCCGCTGTGACGCTGATCTTGAGCTGCGTGCCCTTGGGTTTGCCAATGGCGTCTTTGCTGGAACTGGGCTTGCCCAGAATGTTGACCACCAGCACATCGCCCTCCCACACAAAGAATGAGTCACCGGTGGCGTTTCGGATGGGGCCGCGGCTCATTTCCGCCCTTGCGCGGCATGGCGCTGCAGCAGCGCTTGTTCGATTGGGTCTTCAGAGATGAAGTTGGGCATAGCCGTTGATGATAAGACGCGCTTTGATGCCATCTGCTTTGCCAAGTTGTAGGTGCATGCAAGTTGCTGATTTCAACGAGAAATAATCAACTTTTACTCATGGAGTTGCCAACATCTTTGCCAACCGTGCATGCATGCATCCATTTCATGCAGCTGCTTTTTTTGTCTTGGCAACCTTCTTGATTGGGGGGGCGCTCAGGATGTCTTTCTTTGGAGGTGGTCCAACCACTCTGTCCATGCTGATCATGGGAAGCATCACCACACCCCAAGGGCCGCGAGCAGTCATCAGTGCGATTTGTTCGCGAGCGGCGCCAATCAAGGCGGAAGCCGCAGCGAATTGGCGCAGGTACACCGCCATCGCGTCGGTGTGCTCAGGGCTGATGACTTCAAAGTTGGCGTAGGCCTCAATCTGCACCTGGTACAGATTGGCTTGTTGTGCTGCTTCGGACGAAGGGTCTTTTGTGGCAACTTTGAGTCCTGCATTGGCGATTTTTCCGGTCGCATCAAAGTCAAATCCAAAACTGATCTCAAGGTCGTCCAAGTCCAGTTCACGCTCAATCGCTTCAGGCGTCGCGGGCACCATCGCCTTGATGGAAACTTGCGGGAAAAACAGCTCTTTAAGCCGCAAGGGTGAACTTCTCATCGTTTTCTTTCTGGGTGATTGGTTTGAGTTGACTCATGACGCGCATGAAATCAGGGGCTCTTGACGCCATGTCATGCTGAAACGTGCGCTGCTGTCGGAAAACATCGAACCAACGCACGTCAGCGCCCTGGTTCGCAAGATGCAGATGCACTTTGCAGCCAACGGCTTCAGCCAGCTTGGTCAGTGTTTCGATTGACAGATTGGATGGTCCGCGGAACACCTTGGTGATGTAAGCCGGCGAAACGCCCGCGCGCCGGGCAAGTTCGGCATTCGACACACCATGTGCCTGCATGAATGCATTGAGTTCAGCTAAAAATGCCACGGCCAGTTTCTCTGCCTGATAGGCGGGCGTGGACTCCAGCTTGGCGTACAACGCGGCAAAACTTTTTTTGCTCATATCTCTTCTCTCCATTCAACGAGACCCGCTTTTTCAGCCTGCTCGTATTCATTTTTCGCCCTGATGGCTTTGTTCACTTCTTGCCGTGGTGTCTTCTGCGTTTTCTTCAAGAACATATGCGAGCAGATGACCATGCGGCCTGCTGTGCCTTGAAAAAACAGCACTCGCAACTTGCCTGAAATGAACTCGTAAATCTTGTTGTTCGTATCAACCGGGTGGCATTGCGCAAAGTTCAGCGCTTGTGGACCACCTGCAGCGACTTGCTTGAAATATTCCAATATACGGTTTCGTGATGCTGCATAAGCAGCCTCGATTTCTGTGAAATCTTCGATCAGGGAACAGACCAGTGAGCCGTCGCCCTTTTCTTGGACTGCGGCCCCTACATGAAACTTGGCTCGTTGTATCGACAGGATTTTCAAGATGTTAACCCATAGGTTAATGATTGGGTAAAAAGCTTCAGATTGAGATTCCCAAGCTTGGGGTCATTAAACCACTGTTTTTTTATCCAGCTAAAGGGCGTCTCAGATAGCAAACTGAGGCCCAGCGGGTCCACGCACAGCTTGTCGAAAGTCGTTGCTGGCTTTATCCAGCGTTGACGCGCAGGCAGTCGGTGGCCCGCCAGAGCTCGGTTTCGAGCATCCGGAGCTGTTTTTTGTTCATGGTTTGATAATGCTGTCATGGTTTTACCGCTAGCACCCACTTCACCTGCTTCGCCCTCGGTCGTCCTGACCACCCTGAACGCCAAATACATCCACGCCTCGCTCGGCCTGCGTTACCTGCTGGCCAACATGGGTGAGTTGCGGGCGCTCACCGCTTTGCGCGAGTTCACCATCGCCCGCCAGCCGCAGGAGGTGGTGGACGAGTTGCTGGCCACGCTGGGCGCGCCGCAACCGGGCGCGGTGCAGGTCATTGGCTTTGGTGTGTACATCTGGAACGTGACCCAAACCTGCGAGGTGGTGCGCCTGCTCAAAGCGGCCCGCCCTGACATCAAACTGGTGCTGGGCGGCCCCGAGGTCAGCCACGAGGTGGACGAGCAGGACATCGTGCGCTTGGCCGACCATGTGATTACCGGTTGGGGCGACGTGAGTTTTCCCAGGTTGTGCCGTGCTTTGCTGCAGGGGCCGAAGCCGCTGATGAAGGTCATCGCCGGGGAGCAGCCCCCGCTGGAACAGATTGCGCTGCCCTATGCCGAGTACTCCGACGCTGACCTGGCGCACCGCCTGCTGTATGTCGAGGCCTCGCGCGGCTGCCCGTTCAAATGCGAGTTTTGCCTGAGCTCGCTCGACAAAACCGCCTGGGCCTTTGACCTGGAGGCTTTTCTGGCCGAGATGGATGGCCTGTACCAGCGTGGCGCGCGCAACTTCAAGTTTGTGGACCGGACCTTCAACTTGAAGATAGACGCATCCATCCGCATCCTTCAGTTTTTTCTGGACCGGCTCACCCCCGATCTGTTCGTGCACTTCGAGGTCATCCCCGACCAGCTGCCCGACCGGCTGAAGGACATGATTGCGAAGTTTCCGCCCGGCGTGCTGCAGTTTGAGGTGGGCATCCAGAGCTTCAACGTAGATGTGCAACAGCGCATTTCGCGCCGCCAGGATAACGACAAAACCACCGCCAACCTGCGCTGGCTGGTGCAAGAGTCCAACGCCCACCTGCACACCGACCTTATCTTCGGCCTGCCCGGTGAAACGCTGGAAAGTTTTGCCACCGGCTTTGACCGCCTGCACGCCCTGGGCCCGCACGAGATTCAGTTGGGCATCTTGAAGCGCCTGCGCGGCACGCCCATTGCGCGCCACACCGCCGAGTACGGCATGGTCTACGACGCCGGTCCGCCTTACACCGTGCGGCAAACCGGCTCGGTGGACGCGGCCACGATGGAGCGCTTCACCCGCTTTGCGCGCTACTGGGACATGGTCGCCAACTCGGGCCGTTTCAAGCAGACGCTGGCGGTGCTGCTGGGGGGTGGGCGGGGTGACGCGGACGGCCAGACATCCCCCTTTTATGCCTTCCTCGGGTTTGCCGATTGGCTGTGGCGCACCACAGGAAAAACCAGCGGCCTGTCGCCTGAAGCCCTGGTGGACGCGCTGTTTGACTACCTGGGTACCGAGGTCGGCTTGCCTGCCCCCGGCGTTCAGCAAGCCCTGCTGGCCGACTATGTGGCCAGCGGCGCCCGCGCCAGCCCGCGCTCGCTCAAAGGCCTGTTGCCACGCCAAGCAGCACCTCAGGCGCCTGCTGCCAAGACGCTGGCGCAGCGCCAGGAGCGGCATCTGGATCAGGCCCTAAGATAGACCCATGACCACCCCTTCCAGATTCTGGGCCGACCTGACCACCCAGGATTTCGCCCAATTGATCACCAGCGGTGATGCCGCCAACACCATCGCCGTGCTGCCCGTGGCCGCCATTGAGCAGCATGGACCGCACCTGCCGGTGAGCGTGGACACCGTGCTGGTGGAGGGCGTGCTGGCCGCAGCGCTGCCGCATCTGGCGCCGGACCTGAAGGTGCTTTTTCTGCCGACGCAAGCCGTGGGTTTCAGCCCCGAGCACGCGCGCTTTCCCGGCACGCTCACGCTCAAGGCCGAGACGGTGTTGCGCCTGTGGACCGACATTGGCGAGTCGGTGGCAGCGGCAGGCATCAAAAAACTCGTGCTTTTCAATTCGCACGGCGGGCAGGTGAGCGTGATGGACATGGTGGCGCGTGACCTGCGTGCGCGCCTCGACCTGCTGGTTTACAGCGTGAGCTGGTTCAACCTGCCGCTGCGCACAGCCGATGGGCAGGATGTCAACGCCCTGTTTGGCGCCAGCGAACACCGCTTTGGTATCCATGCGGGCGACGTGGAAACCTCCATGATGCTGGCGCTGGACTCCGTGCATGTGGACATGGCGAAAGCCCGAGACTTCCGCTCCAGTTCGCAGGACCGGGCCGAGCAGTTTGAGATCCTGGGCAACGGCAAAAGCGCCAAGCTGGGCTGGCAAATGCAGGACTACAACCCCGCAGGCGCCGTGGGCAACGCGGCAGCCGCCACGGCCACCAAAGGCCGCGCCGTGGTGGACGCTGCTGGCCGAGGCTTGGCCCAACTGCTGACCGAGCTGGATCAGTTGCCGCTCAGCACCCTCGTGCCCCAGCCTGACGCTGGCGCCCGCTAAGAGCGGGCTTTCATTCATCCCATGTTGTTTTCTTATGACTGGCTCGCGCTGGGTGCTGCGGCCTGTTGGGCAATAGGTAGTGTGCTGTCGGTGTCGCCCGCCCGTCATCTGGGGGCTTTTGCCTTCACCCGCTGGCGCATGCTCATGGTGGCGGTCATGTTGTGGTCCATCTCGCTGGCCACGGGCGGGTGGCGCACCATTGCCGGTGATGTGTGGGGCGTCATGGCGCTCAGCGGGTTGGTTGGCATTTTTGTGGGTGACACGGCACTGTTCGCCGCCATGAACCGCTTGGGGCCGCGTCGTGCGGGCGTGCTGTTTGCCACCCACGCCGTGTTCAGTGCCTTGCTGGGGTTTATGCTGCTGGGTGAGCGCATGAGCCCGCAAGCCACGTGGGGCGGCGCGCTGACCGTGGCGGGCGTGATGACGGCCATTGTGTTGGGCCGCCGCAAGGAAGACCGCCACGACTGGGAGGCCGACCGTGGCCACGTGGGTTCAGGGGTTGCGCTGGGGTTGTTGGCCGCCTTGTGCCAAGCGGTGGGATCGCTGATTGTCAAACCCGCCATGAGTGTGGATTTAGACCCCATTGCTGCTTCTGCCGTGCGCGTGTCGGTGGCGTGCAGTGCGCATTTTGTGTTGTTGGGGCTGGGTTTTGGCGCAGCGCGGGCCCATCAGGCGCCCACGCTGCGGGTGCTGGCGCAAACCGCGCTCAATGGCTTTATCGCCATGGGTGTCGGGATGACGCTTATTTTGCTGGCCCTCAAAAAAGGCGACGTGGGCATGGTGGCTATTTTGTCGTCGGTCTCGCCCGTGCTGGTACTGCCTTTGCTGTGGTGGCATCTGGGCCGCGCACCAGCGCCGGGTGCCTGGTTGGGGGCTGCGCTGACGGTGCTGGGGACGGCCCTGATTTTGTTGCGCTAGCCGTCTCTGGTGCCAAGCTAGGTCTGCACCCCTAAAGATTGCTGCGCTGCAACATATTGCTTGCATGTCTGTGGGTTATCCCTATAATTCGTCTCATGCTGCACTGCAACATGAATGGCCTGAAAGGGTTGTTGCGACGTAGCTCTCAATTTACTCAAGGGATTTATATGAACTTCAACGCCGACCAATTCACCGCCTCCAACGCAGCCAACCTGGAAACCCTCAAAGGCCTGACGACTCAGGCTTACGCCGGTTTCGAGAAGCTCGTTGAGCTCAACATGGCTGCGACCAAAGCCCTCGTGGGTGAGTCTTTCAGCCACACACAAGCGGTGTTGGGTGCCAAAGACGCACAACAACTGATGGGTCTGCAATCCGCCCTGGTCCAGCCTTTGGCTGAAAAGACTGCCGCTTACGGCCGTCACGTGTACACGATCGCGACAGAAGCCAGCACCGAGTTCACCAAGGCTGTCGAAGCCAAAGTGGTCGAGTCACAAAAGGCTTTCGCTGACCTGGTGGAAACTGCTACCAAGAACGCACCTGCTGGCTCGGAGTCTGTTGTTGCCATGTTCAAAAGCGCGTTGACCGCCAGCCAAAACGCCATGGAAACTGCCCAAGCATCCGCCAAAAAGGCTGCTGAAGCCGTTGAGACCAACTTCACTGCCGTGGCCAACAAGGCTGTTGCAGCTGCTACTGCTGTCACCAAGGTTTAATACCTTCGCGGTTCTTCAACGCCTCACGGCGTGGAAGCAAAAAAGGCACCCTTGGGTGCCTTTTTTTCGTCTGCTGCGCTATGCTGGCTGCTGGCAAAGGAGAACCGTCATGACAACGACCGGATTTACAGTGACCCATGCGGAGGACGCCGTTTTCCAACGGGGGCTTCGGTCGTTCTTTGAATACCGGGATTTGGGAATCAAGCGGGCGACCGCCGGGCAAATCGACGCGCATGTGATTCGTGCGGCGGGCACCGATTTCTCCAGTCAGCCCCACCTGCACAAAACCACCTTTCAGCTTGTCTATGTTCTCAAAGGATGGATCGAATTTGAATACGAGGGCCAGGGCACTGTCAGGCTCGAGGCCGGGTCCTGCGTCTACCAACCGCCTGAAATCCGTCACCGGGAAGTTGGCCACAGCGACGATGTGGAAATGCTGGAGATCGTGATGCCTGCCGACTTCAAAACGGAAGAGGTGGCGACCGTTCAAGGCTGACGCCCGGTCTGCGGTTCACCGGACTGAGGCGGCCAGGTAGGCCATCAAAATTTCTGTGGGGAACATGGGGCACCTCCGTAGTCAGGTCATTGTCGCCATGCGGGAGGGATCATGCGGAGGTGATCCAGCTGGCGTGGTCCGCGTGGTCGAGGTGCGGCAGGGTGTTGAAGGTTTGCAGCATGTGGCGCTTGGGCGTGAAGGCAAACTCGGTCACGGCGCTGTTGCGGATGCGCAGGTTGAGCTCGATGGTGGTCTCCGGCGTGGTGCCCAGCACGTGGCCCACGGCCGTGGCGATCGGGCCGCCGCTGGAGACGACCAGCACAGGGCCCTCGCTGTGGTGGCGAATGTGGTCCAGCGCGCTGGTCACGCCATGCTGGAACTCGCGGTAGGTGGGCATGCCCTTGGGGCTGATCACGCCGTTCATCCATTGCGTCAGGCCGTCGCGCAGCAGCCGAAAGTGGTGGCGGTACAGCTCGGGGGTGTCGGGTTTCTCAAGCGGGTGGGGGTGGATGGCGGCAATGACGGCCGCGCTGTCGTATTCATTCAGGCCCGGCCACGGCAAGGCGGCCTCTGTGCTGCCCATGCCTTCGCAAATACCGGCATAGGTTTGCTGGTGGCGCAGCAGGGTGCCGGTGAGCACGCTGCCAAACGTCAAACCTTTGCTGCGAAAGTACTCGCCCAGCCGTACGCTTTGCTGGTGGCCCAGCGGGCTCAGGCGGTCGTAGTCATCGGCACCAAACGAGGCCTGGCCGTGGCGCACAAGATAGAGGGTTCCCATGGCTGTAATTTATATCAAATGGGGCTCTGGCCCTTGTCACACGTGCGACCGAAGCTATTTATTTGATAGCAAAAATACTTAGAGGCTGACGGTGCCGTCAATGCAGGTGACTGAGTCACCACCGACCCAGACCTGACCCGCGTCGTCTTGCGCCACATGCACCATCCCGGCGCGGCCCAGGCAGTTGCCCTGGGAGGCGATGTAGGTGCGGGGCGCGTGGCCGTTGGCGATCAGCCACTGCGCTAGGCTGGCGTTGAAACTGCCGGTGACCGGGTCTTCGCCCACGCCGATGTCGGGGGCGAAGCAGCGCACTTCGAGTTCGGGCTCCGCGGTGTCTTCGGTGACGGCGGAGCGGGCGCCAAACGCCCGCGCTTCCCGGTTCGATCTTGCTATCAAATTACTAGCTGCTTGCGCACGTTCCACGGCGGCTACACCCACGCCGGGCACCAAGCCCTTGAGAGCCGCGAAGTCGGGCGTCAATTGCAGCACGGTTGCCGCGCTGTCCAGCAGCAGGCCCAGCCACACCGGGCCGTTGTCCAGCAACTGCGCCGCGATGATCTGATCCACCCGAAGTCCCAGCGCGCTGGCCACCTGCGCCAGCAAGTCGGGGCTGGGTTCGCTGCGCTTGAGCAACGGCGCGGCAAAGGCCAGACGCTGGCCTTCGCGGCGGATCCGGATCAGCCCCTTCTCGCATTCCTGCACGATCTCATCGCCTGCCTTTGGCGCTCCACCGGCTTGCAGCCACGCATGGCAACTGCCCAGCGTGGGGTGGCCGGCAAACGGCAGCTCGCTGGCGGGCGTGAAGATGCGCACCCGGTAGTCGGCCCCGGCCGCCGCACCCGCAGCACTGGGGGAGAGCAGGAAGGTGGTCTCCGACAGGTTGGTCCAGTGCGCGAAATGCTGCATCGCCTGCGTGGACAGGTCGGCGCCGTCCAGCACCACGGCCACCGGGTTGCCGAGGTAAGGCGTGGCGGTGAAGACGTCTACCTGTTTGAAGGGGCGGGTTTTCATGGCGTTCGCTCGGGTGTTCAGGCGGGCAGGGTGGCGGCGTAGGTGCTGATGGCGGTGGCCAGTCCGGCCACGCCGCGGTGGATTTCTTCCACGCTCGGGGTCACAAACGACAGGCGCAGGGTACGCGTATCGCCGTGGTCGGCGTAAAACGGCGCGCCGGGCACAAAGGCCACGTTTTGCTCCACGGCATAGGGCAGCAGGTCCACCGCGCTCATGCCCTTGGGCAGACGGGCCCACAGGAACATGCCGCCGGCCGGGGTGTTCCACGTGAGGGTCGAGTCGGCGTCACCCATCGGCATTTCGCGGGCCAGGGCGTCGAGCATGGCGTCGCGCTGCGACTTGTAGAGGGCGCGGATGGTGGGCACGTGGCGGTCCAGAAAGCCGTCTTTCATGACCTCGGAAATCAGGCGCTGGTTGAAGCCGGGGCTGTGCAGGTCGGCCGCCTGCTTGGCTTGCAGCAACTTGGGGTACACCGCCTTGGGCGCCACGATGAAGCCCAGGCGCAGGCCCGGCGCCAGCACCTTGGAGAACGAGCCCAGGTAGATGCAGCCGTCCGGGTTGCGGGCGGCAAGCGGTGGTGGCGGGGCGGTGTCAAACCACAGGTCGCCGTAGGGGTTGTCTTCCATGATGGGCAGGCCGAGTTCGGCGGCGGTGCTGCTGAGCGCCGCGCGTCCGGCCTCGGTCATGGTGCGGCCGGTGGGGTTCTGGAAGTTGGGCAGGGCGTAGAGAAAACGCGCGCCGGCCGCCTTGGCCCGCAGGTCGGCCATGTCCACGCCGTTGTCGTCGTTGCCCACGCTCACGACCTCGGGCTCCATCGGCATGAAGGCCATCACGGCGCCCAGGTACGTGGGCGACTCGACCAGAATCTTGCTGCCCGCGTCGATCAGGATCTTGGCCACCAGGTCCAGCCCCTGCTGCGAGCCGGTGGTGATCAGCACCTGGGCCGGGTCCACGTTCCACGGCAGCATGGCCGCGACCTGTTCGCGCAGCGGGCCGTAGCCTTCGCTGGCGGCGTATTGCAGCGCGCCTTGCGGGTCGTCGCGCAAGACCTTGGCGCAGGCGGCTTCAAACTCGGCCACGGGGAAGGTTTTGGGGGAGGGCAGGCCACCGGCAAAGCTGATGACGCCGGGCTTTTCCGTGACCTTGAGGATCTCGCGGATCACGGACGGGTTCATTTTGGCGGCGCGTGCGGCCAGTTGCCAGGGGGAGTTTGCAGGGGTGGAGGTGTCCATGAGGTGGTTCCTGAATTTTTATAAAGCGACTGAGGTATCAAGCCGCCGCGCTGACCGGCATTTTCCGGCCAATAAAGACCACGGCGATCACGGCCAGGCCAAAGCCCAGCGTCACCGCATCCAGCGATTCTCCCAGCAAAGGCACGGCAAAGAGCATGGACAGAAAAGGCTGGATCAGTTGTATCTGGCTGACCCGCACCGTGCCGCCCAGCGCCAGGCCGCGGTACCAGGCAAAAAAGCCCAGCCACATGGAGAACACCGCCACGTAGGCAAAGGCAATCCATGCTACTGTTTTAATAGCTGCTTGCGGCCACTCCATCAGGGCTAGCGGCACATTTAGTGGAAAAGACAAGACCAGCGCCCAGCAGATGACGTAGTCCGGCCGCATGCGTTGCGACAGTTGCGCACCCACGCCGTAACCCACGGCAGCGCAGGCCATGGCCAGCAACAGCAGCATGTCGGCCGCGGCCAGGCGCAAGCCGCCCTGCCCCGAGCGCAACACCGCAAACGCCACCACCAGCGCAGTGCCCAGGCCGGCGCACAACCAGAAGCCGTTGGACGGGCGCTGCCGGTGCAGCAGGGCGCCCACCACGGCAGTGGCCAGGGGCAGCACGCCTACAATCACGCTGGCATGCACGGCCTCGACATGGCGCATGGCGATCGACGTGCACAGCGGAAAACCAAACACCACGCCCAGTGCCACGACACACAGTGGGCCCCAGTCGGCCCGGTTCGGCCAGGGCGCCCGGGTGGCGAGCAGGTAGACGGCCGAGAGCAGGGCGGCAATCACCGCGCGCCCCGAGGCAATGAAGATGCCCGACATTTGGGGCGCCTCGGGCGTGCCCACGGCGAGGCGGGTCATGGGCAGCGTGAGCGCAAAAATGGCGACGCCCAAAACGCCCAGCCACAGCCCTTTGCGGATGTCGTGGGTGAGCTTCAAAACGTGCTCATCCAGGCCGCGGTCACCACCAGCACGCCAGCCATCAGGCGGTTGAACCAGCGCAGGCGCAGGGCGGTGTTGTCAGGGCCGTTGAGCCAGTCGCGCAACAGTGAGCCCATGGCGGCGTAGGTGAGGTTGCTGAGCAAGCCAAAGGCCAGCATCACCGGCAGGATGATCGCAAAGCGCTCGGCCGCATCGGCGCGCCCGGCCAGCCAGCCCGCCACCACGGCGAGCGTAAACATCCAGCCCTTGATGTTGACGAACTGCAGCATCACGCCTTGCCAGAAGGTGACCTGGAGTTGTGATGCGTCGGCCTGGCTGAGCGACGTGGAGCGCGCCAGCTTGAAGGCCAGCCACAGCAGGTAGCCAATGCCCACGGCCTGAATGGCGAGACGCAGGGCAGGCCAGGCTGCCACCAGGCCGCCCACGCCACCGGCACACAGGGTGAAGAGCAAGCTCCAGCCCACCGGCACGGAGACCACAAAGCGCAGGGACCGCCGCAGGCCCAGGTTGGCCCCCAGCGCGGTCGACAGGGTGGTGTTGGGCCCCGGCGTGAAGCTGGCCGCGGTCATGAGCACCAGCAGGGCAGAAAATTCGGCGCTGGTCATGGCAATTTTTTGGCGTGTTGCATGGGTTTGACTTTATAGTTGAAACCAACACACTACCAATACAGTTTTCAAGACAATCCGTTCATCTGTATGGCCCCTGTTGGCAGCACAGACGCGCGAGAAAGCGCAACCCATGTTGATCAAGACCGCATCCCAATCTTTAACCGACCAGTTGGCCAGCCGCTTTGCTGAGCGCATCAACAGCCGTTTGCTGGCGCCGGGCACTCGTTTGCCGTCGGTGCGGCAATGCGCCCTGCAGCAGGGCGTGAGCCCCAGCACCGTGGTGGCGGCCTATGACCAGTTGCTGGCGCAAGGACTGGTGGAGGCGCACAAGAACAAAGGGTTTTTTATAAGAAACAGGGCTCTAGCCCAGGAGGGACGTGCGCAAGCAGCTATTAATTCAATAGCATCAGGCGGCGCTGAGCCCGCGCCCACCAGCCGGTTCGAGGCGCAGCATGTGCCGGTCAACGCCACGGCGCTGATCCGGGGCATGTTCCACCGCAGCAGCGACACGCCCCAGCCGGGCATGGGCGTGTTTCCGTCGGACTGGCTGGAGACCACGTTCCTGACCTCGGCTGTGCGTCGGGTGACCAGCCCCAAACAGTTGCAGGCGCTGTCGCTCCAGTACGGCGAGCCCGCGGGGGACATGGGGTTGCGCCGCGCCTTGTCACAAAAATTGATGGGCCTGAACGTGCATGCCACGCCGCAGCAGATCATCACCACCGTGGGCGCCACCCATGCGCTGGACATCGTCAGCCGCACCTTGCTGCGCGCCGGTGACTATGTGATGGTGGAGGAGCCAGGCTGGGCGATTGAGTTTGCGCGGCTGGACGCGCTGGGCATGCGCATTCTGCCGGTGCCCCGGCGGGCTGACGGGCCGGATCTGGCGGTGATGGCGCGTTACTGCGAACTGCACAAGCCCAAGTTGTTTGTGAGCGTGAGCGTGTTTCACAACCCCACGGGTTTCTGCCTCACGCCGGGCAGTGCGCATCGCGTGCTGCAACTGGCCAATGCCCACAACTTTCACATTGTTGAGGACGACACCTACAGCCACATCGCCCCCGAGCACGCCACGCGCCTGTGTGCGCTGGATGGCTTGCAGCGCACGATTTATGTGAGTGGTTTTGCCAAAATTCTGGCGCCGGGCTGGCGGGTGGGTTTCATGGCGGCGCCGCCTGCGTTGTTTGAACGGCTGCTCGATACCAAACTGCTCGCCACGCTGACCACCCCGGCCTTGCTGGAGCAGGCGCTGGCCTGGTGTATTGAGCAAGGGCAGTTGCGCCGCCACGCCGAGCGCATTCGGACTCGGCTGGATCTGGCGCGGGCACGCAGCGTCAAACTCGCGCTGGCTCACGGCTGCACCTTTGCGGCGCCGCCTGCCGGCCTGTTTGGTTGGGTGGACACGGGCGTGGACACCGACGCCTTGGCCCAGCGCATGCTCGATGTGGGTTACCTGCTGGCACCCGGCGCCCTGTTTCACGCCAGCCGCCAGCCGAGCACGCTGATGCGCATCAATTTTGCGACGACGCAGGAGGCCAAGTTCTGGCAGGTTTATTCAAAGATACGCGCTGAGTTGTGAACGCGCGTGGCCTTGGTGGGTGCCGCTGTCACACCAGCAGCAAGCCTTTGGCCGGGTGGGGCTTGGCGTCCCGCAGGGTGCGCAACAAGGCCCGGTTGACCTCCTCAGCGCTCAGCGCATGCGTCTCGCACACGGCACGGGTCGCCGCTGTGTTGGCCGACTCCAGCGCCGTGGCTACCTCCAGGTAGGGCAGGTAGGGGCCAGACTGCGACAGGATGGCGGAGGTGATGCGCGGTGCGAAGGGAATGCGGGTCAGCGCCGCCGTCAGGGGTTCGCCCAGCATCAGGTCAATCTGCGAGAGCAGGCCGCACAGGTAGACGTCACGGCGCAGGTCGTCGCCATCCCCGGCGTCCAGCAGGTGCTCCATCAAACGGGCACGCACCACCATGGCGGCGCGCACCGGCTCCAGGTTCAGGTCGCTGGTGGCATGGGGCAACTGCTCCAGCAGCCAGGTCCGCAGCTTGGAGAGGCCCAGCACCATCAACCCGTGGCGCAGGGAGTCGATCTCGGCGCGCAGTCCCAAGGCGGCCGAGTTGGCGTAGCGCATGAAACGGTAGGCCAAAACAGGCTCTTCGGACAGCACGTGTTCAATGTGCTCCACGGAGTCGTCGGCATCAATGGCCTCGATCAGGTGGACGATGGTGCGGTGCCCGGGCTGGATGCGTTGTTGCCGGTAGCCGTGCAACACGTCCTCCATCGGCCAACCCGCCACGGCCCAGGCGGCCTGTTCGTCCAGGCAGTGTTCGGCGAGCACGCGGCTGGCCACGGCTTCGTACATGTGACCGGCCCGCACGGGGCTGTTCAGCTGGGGAGCGGCACCTGCGTCGGCCCCGTTGTGTTTGCGCAGGGAGATGCGCAGGCCCGCCAGTGCTTCTTCCGCCGTCAGGCTGACCATGTTGCGCTCGAAATACGGGGCCAGTGACGCACTGGGCCGGGTGCCCGGTTCACCGCGCCAGACGAGTTTCATGCCGCGCTGGTTGGCGTCCACCACACGGCGCACCATGGCCTGGTCGCCCAGGGAGTTTTCGTGCACTTCGATCCCGGGACTGCCCTGCGGGGCGTGGGTCAGCAGATCGGCCAACAGGCCCGGCGACTGGGGTGACACCAGCAGTGTCGGTGCCTGCTCTGACCACAGCTCGCCAATCGCGCCCAGCAGATGGCGGGCATCGACCGGTGCGACCTCGTCGGTGCCGACAAACAGTTGCACGCCGCAGAGCTGGCGCAACTGGTTCCACAGCAGCTGGTAGCCCAGCGACACACTGCCAAGAACGGATGAAGTCATGGTGTCAGCCGATGTAGTTGAAGAGTGACAGCTTCTGCACCTGTGCGTACGACTGCAGCGCCGCCTGGTAACCGGTTTGCTGGTTCTGGAAATCCGAGATGCCCTTGACCATGTCCAGGTCCTCGGCGCGTGAGCGGTCGGCTTCCATCTGGATGGAACGCTTGTCCTGGTTGGCGGTGATGCGGTCGGCGCGGTTGAGCAGGTCACCGGCCTGGCCGCGCACGGCGGAGACGCGAGCCATGCCGGTGTCGATGTTGCCCAGCGCCTGGCTGACTGCTTGCGAGGCGGAGGCGTTGGTGGTGGCGCCGCCGATGTCATTGATGGCGTCGTCCAGCACGCTGAACAGGCTGGGGCTGGCATCCACTTTGACCGTGTCGGTCAGCGTCGGCGTGCCGGTGATCGTTAGGGACAGGCCGGGCATTTCAGTCACGGTGAAGCTCTGGCCGGTGGTGTAGGTTCGCGTCCCAGACGACACCGCGGCCCCCGTGGCGCTGTCCACGATGTTGTAGTTCGCCGTGGTGTTGCCTGCGGCCGCAGTGACCGCCGTGAAGCTGATCGCGTAGGACGCACCCGTGGCTGGTGTGGGGGGGCTGAGGGACACCGTGCCGCTTTTCAGCGTGCTCGCTGCACTGCCCATGCTCACGTTGTACACCCCGTCGCGCGCCGACTGAAGCATGAAGGCACTGTCGCCGTCCAAGGTGAATGGAATGGACACTTCACTGGTGGCGGACTGGCCTGGCAGGCCCTGGAAGGTGTAGTCGGGTGCCGTTGTTTGCGGGCCCACAAACGGTGCCAGGGCGCTGCCCAGGGCGCTGAACAGGGGCTGGCCGTTGGTGTCGTTCCGGTTGGACAAGCCAAAGATCTGGTCGCGCAGGCCGGTGAGCTGCAGCGCAATCGTCTTGCGGTCGGCCGCGGTATGGGTTCCATTGCCCGCGCTCACCACCAGTTCCCGAAAACTTTGCAGGGCGTCGGACACATCGCCCAGCGTACTTTCGGCCATAGCCATCGAGTTGCGTTGGGACTCCAGCGCACGTTGGTCGGTGGCAATGCGGCTGATGCGGGTGAGTGCGCGCTCGGCCTGGGCCGCACCGGTCGGGTCGTCGCTGGCGTGCACCACTTTTTTGCCGGAGGTCAGGTTTTCCTGCAGTTTGGAGAGGTTGGACTGCCGGGTCGAGAGGTTGCGGACCGCGTTGTCGTAGGCATTGGCGGAACCGAGCCGGGAGGGCGATGTGGTCATGGTGCGTGCTCCTGTGGGGCGCTGCGTCAGCGGCCCATGCCCTGAATCAGGGTGTCAAAAATGCTTTGTGCAATCTGGATCATCTTGGCCGAGGCCTGGTAGGCCTGCTGGTACTGCAGCAGCTTGGCGGCTTCTTCGTCCAGGTTGACGCCCGAGACGCCAGTGCGGTCTTTTTCCAGGTTGGTGGCGATGGAGCTGGACACTTCGGCGGCGTAATTGGCGCTCTGGGTTCGCACGCCGATCTGCGCAATCAGCCCGGCATAACCATCCGTCAACGCCGCACCGTCAAACAAGGCCATGTCGCGCAAGCCCATCATGGCGCTGGCGTTGCCCGCGTTGAGGTTGCGGTTGGCTGCGGGTTGGGGCTGCACGGTGAAGGTGTCGCCATTGGCCGCGGCGCCCGTCAGCTTCAAGGACCAGCCGGGGGTGGCTGGCGTGGTGACTGGCGCGTAAGTGATGGCCTGGCCGGCAACGTAAGGCTGACCCGTGGCCACGGTGGTGGCGGTGGTGGTGTTGACCAGGTCGTACGTGGTGACGCCCGCGACCACGTTGAATGTGACGCTGAAGGTGTCGCCGCTGCTGGAGGCCACGGTCAGGGCGCTGATGCTGGCCACCGCCAGGGTTCCCTTGTTGGTGCTGCTGGCACTGGCCGCGACCGGGCTGGCCACCGCCAGTGCACGGGGCGTGGAAAACTCCCCGCTGATGTTGCTGGCCGACGTACTGAAGGGTTTGATCAAAAACCGGTCTGCCGCGCCCGGGGTGCCGGTCAACGACAGCTTCAGGCCGTCAATCGTGATGTCCTGGGCGGCAGGCAGTGCCGGCAAGGCAAAGTTGGTGACCGCTTTGTCCGACACCCGGGTGATGGTACCGGTGGCCGGGCTGGTGGCGGGCGAGGAAAAGTTCACCTCGTAGTCGGAGGCCACAAACTTGCTCGCGTCGCTGATGGACAGGGTGAGCGCCGCTGTGCCCGCGTTGAGCGTGGCCGGTGCGACCGGGGGCAACACATTTTTGTTGCTGAACGTGGTGGGGGTGAACAGGTTGCCGCCGGGGTTGCCATCCAGATCAAGCCCCAGCTTGTGCTGGTCGTTCATCGAGGTGCTGATGCCCATGGTGAGGCGGCCCAGAAGATTGCGGCCTTCTGCCAGATCGGTGTTCTGGAACCGCAACAGGCCCGAAACCTCGCCGCCGCCCAGGGTGTTCTCGTCCAGGGTGGTGGATTGCCCGTTGCGCGTGATTGCGAGTTTGCTTTTGAAGGTGTCGCCAAAGTCATCCCGCACGATCGACAGCGGCGCGACTTCAGTGCCCAGCACCAGCGCCTGGCTGCCCCCCACGAACACCCCGACGGTGCCGTCATCGGCCGCGATCTGCGTGGTCTGGATGTATTTGTTCAGGTCACGCACCAACTGGTCACGCTGGTCCAGCAGGTCGTTGGGCGGCTGGCCAGAACCCTGTGCGCGGGCAATCTGCTCATTCACGCCGGCAATGCTTTTGGCCAGGCTGTTGATGGCCGTGACCTTTTGGCTCAGTTCCTGGGTCACGCCTTGTTGCAGGTCGTCCAGGCGTTGGGAAGCGGCGCGCATGCGCGACGCGGTTTCGTCAATGCGGGTCAGGGCGACCGTGCGGGCGGTGAGGTCGGTGGGCGCGCTGGCCACATCTGAAAAGGAATTCAGCATGTCGCTGACCGCCGCGCCGAGTCCGGTGGCACCCCCCTCAAAGATGCCTTCCAGCTGCGTGAGTTTGTCGGCCCGGGTGCTGTCTGCCGCCTGGGTCGAGCCTGCCACGGCTGATTGGCGCGTCAGGAACGCGCTGAAATTACGCTGGATGGTCTGGACATCCACCCCTTTGCCAATGTAACCACCACCTGTGAATTGGCCTTGTGTGGTTTTGAGCACCACCGACTGGCGCGAGTAGCCCGGCGTGTTGACGTTGGCAATGTTGTTGCCCGCGGTTTGAAGCGCCGTCTGGTTGGCGATCAGGGCACGGGTGCCGATGTTGAGGATGCCGCTGCTCATACGCTAGTGGCTCAAGCCTGTGCGCGCTGCAGGCGCTGCGTGGTGTTGATCGCCCGGCTCAGCTTGGAGGCGTAGTCCGGGTCGGTGGCGTAACCGGCTTTTTGCAGGCCTTGCGCAAACGCCATCGCCGATCCGGTTTGCTGGCTGGCCTGGGCGTAGCGGGGCGACTTGGTAATCAGGCGTGCGTAGTCGCGGTAAGAGTCTTCATACGAGTCATAGGCCCGGAACTTGCCCACAGTCTTTTGGGCTACACCGTTGACGTACTCGGTGGTGGTGACTTCCGCCACCTTGCCGGTCCAGCTGCCACCGGCCTTGATGCCGAACAGGTTGTACGAGGGCGCGCCGCCTTTCATCTTGATTTCGTGTTTGCCCCAGCCGGTTTCATGACCGGCTTGTCCCACCATGAAGCTGGCGGGAATGCCGCTGGTTTTTTCCACCTGGGCGGCCGCTTCGCTGTGGCGTTGAACAAAATTGCTTTGGCTCACCGAGGGTGTGCTGGCATTGCCGCCGTAGGCTGCAATCGATGAGGCCTTGCTCAGGGCGCTGATGCGTGGGGTACTGGTTTTGGGGGCTGCATCGGTCGTGCCGTCTGCACCTGCCATCTGGCGCGTCAATTGCTGCGCGATCAGCTCTGACAGTCCGCCGGGCTGGCCGGACATCTGCACCGCAAATTGTTGGTCGAGCAAGTCGGTGCCCAGGTCGCCGCCGGGGCTGTCCATCATGCCGGACTTCATGGTGGCGTCGCGCATGCTTTTGAGCAGCTCACGCATGAACAGCGACTCGAACTGTTTGGCGGCTTCCTTGATGGCTTCAGGCGTTTTTTGTCCCGCCTGCATCTTCAGGTTGTTCAGTGAGCGGGCGTCGGCGGCCAGTGCGCCGGTGCTTGAATTGGTTTGTCCGAAGCTCATGTCAGATCACCTCCAGCTCCGCATTGAGAGCGCCTGCCGCCTTGATGGCCTGCAAAATGGCCAGCAGGTCCTGCGGTGTGGCGCCCAACGCATTCAGGGCGCGTACCACGTCAGACAGCTGGGTCGACGGCGGCAACTGGATCAGCATGCCGGGTTCTTGCCGGATCTGGATGTTGCTCTTTTCGGTCACCACCGTTTGGCCGCCGGTGGACAGGGCGTTGGGCTGGCTGACCATCGGTGTCGTGGTGATGCTGACCGACAGGTTGCCATGCGCAATGGCGCATGAACCGAGTGTGACGGCGCCGTTGAGCACGATGGAGCCGGTGCGTGAATTGATGACGACTTTGGCCGACGGGACGGACGACTCCAGTGGCAGTTCTTCCATCTCGGCTATGAAGGACACCCGTGCATCGGATTCCGTGGGCGCATTGACCCGGATGGTGCGGCCGTCAAGAGCCTTGGCCGATCCTTCGCCAAAGCGCTTGTTGATGGCCTGGGCCACACGGCGTGCGGTTTGAAAGTCAGACGCCTCGAGCCCCAGATTGATGCTGGTGCCTTCAAGCAGGGGCGTGGGCACAACGCGCTCCACCTGGGCGCCGCCGGGAATACGCCCGGCACTCAGGTGGTTGATTTGCACCTTGCTGCCACCCGCTGAGGCCCCCGCGCCGGCGACGATCAGGTTGCCTTGGGCCAGCGCGTAAACCTCGCCATCGGCGCCTTTGAGCGGCGTGGTGATCAGCATGCCGCCCTTGAGCGATTTGGAGTTGCCCATGGACGATACGTTGACGTCAATGGCCTGACCCGGGCGCGCGAAGGCGGGCAGTTGTGCGGTGACCAGCACGGCGGCCACGTTTTTGAGCTGCAGCTGCGCGATGGCTGCTGCAGGCAGGGTGATGCCGAGTTGTTGCAGGTAGTTGGTCAGTCCCTGTGAGGTGTAGGGCATCTGGGAGGTCTGGTCACCTGTGCCGTCCAGCCCCACCACCAGCCCGAAGCCGGTCAGCTGATTGCTGCGCACACCCTCCACGGCCGCCACTTCCTTGATGCGGCTGGCATGAGCCACCCCGACCACCAGCAGGCTGGCGATCAGCCACAGCGCGGCGCGAGGCCAGAAGTGGCGAATCTTGTTTGGTGTGTGGCTGGTGTGCATTGTGGTTACCCCTCGGCACTATTCTCGGCAGCTTTAGAACGGCAGAAAGCTGAAAAAGAACCGTGTTAACCAGCCAACTGTCTGCGCTTCGGCCTGTGCGCCGCGCCCCTTGGACTCGATGCGGGCATTGGCCACCTGGGTGGAATTGACAATGCTGCCGGGCTGTACCACGCGGGGGTCGACCGTGCCGGAGAAGCGCAGCACGTCCACATTCTGGTTGACGCCAATCTGCTTCTCGCCCGTGACGACCATATGCCCGTTGGGCAGGACTTCCACGACGGTGGCTGTGATGGTGCCTGCGAAGGTGTTGGCGCTTTCAGTGCCGCCCTTGCCGGAAAAGTCGTTGGCAGAAGAGGTGGTCACCCCGGCCTTGAGGTTGGCCAGGTCCAGCGGCGACAGCAGCGGAAAGGCGGAGACACTGGTGGCGCCCGAGGTGGTGCGGTTCGCGGTGGATTTGGAGACCTGGCTGGCCGTGATTTTCTCCACAATCTGGATCGTCACGGTGTCGCCAATGGTCCGGGCGCGCTGGTCTTCAAAACCAGGCCGGTAGCTGACCTTGTTGAACAGGCCGCCAGTAGCGGGCCGGTCTGGCAAAGTCGCCACGGCCATGGGCTGCACAGGTTTGGACTCGGGGAAGTCGACCTTGGCGGTTTGCGGCAGGGACTCGCACCCCGCGCAAAGCAGGCCTGCGCCCAGCGCGAGCGCGGTAATTGTCAGGCGCGATTTCACAACTGCCCCAGTTTTTGCAACATCTGGTCCGAGGTCTGGATGGCCTTGGAGTTCATCTCGTAGGCGCGCTGGGTCTGGATCATGGTGACCAGTTCCTGCACCACGTTGACGTTGGAGGTTTCCACAAAACCCTGCATCAGGGAGCCCAGTCCGTTGGCGCCGGGTGTGCCGGTGTTGGGCTGGCCGGAGGCGGGGCTTTCGGCGTACAGGTTCTGACCCTTGGGGTCCAGGCCAGCGGGGTTGATGAAGCTGGCCAGCGCAATGGTGCCAATACCCTGGGGTGATGTGCTGCCCGGAATTTGCGCGGTCACCGTGCCGTCGCCCGCAATCGCCACGCTGGTGGCATTGGCCGGCACGGTCACGCCGTTGGCAATCGGCAGGCCGGTGGCCGTGACCAGGCGCCCTTGTGAGTCCACCTGGAAGGAGCCGTCACGCGTGTAGTTGGTGGTGCCATCGGGCATGGTGACCTGGAAGAAGCCGTTGCCTTGCACGGCCACGTCGAGTTTGTTGCTGGTCTGCTGCAGGTTGCCTTGTGCAAACGAACGGCTGGTGGCCACGGTGCGCACACCCAGTCCCACCTGCAGGCCGGTGGGCAGTTGCGACTGCTCGGCGCTGTTGGAGCCGACCTGGCGCAGGTTTTGGTACATCAGGTCTTCAAACACCGCGTTGGCGCGTTTGAAGCCGGTGGTGGAGACGTTGGCCAGGTTGTTGGAAATGACGTCCAACTGCATTTGCTGGGCTTCCATGCCGGTCTTGGAGATCCACAGGGAGTTGATCATGATGAAGTCCTTCGCTTGTGAGGTGCAGTGAGTGTTGGGCGGCGCGCGTCGGGCTTAGCCCTGCATGCTGAGCAGCTGGCCTGCTGATTTGTCGTTGGCTTCTGCGTTTTGCAGCAGGCGCATCTGGGTCTCGAACTGGCGGGCCGTCTGGATCATGCCGACCATGGTTTCAATGGCGTTCACGTTGGAGCCTTCCAGTACGCCGACTGACAGGCGGGCATTGGCGTCGCTGGTCAAGGGGTCGCCGGAGGTCGACCGGAAGAGGCCGTCGGTGCCGCGTTTCAAGGGGTCATCGCCGGTCGGGGTCACCATCTTCAGTCGCCCAATGCCGCTGGGGGGCTGGTTGCCGACTTTGGCGCTTAAATTGCCGTCAAAACCGATGGACACTTCGGCCCCGGTCGGTACGGTGATGGGCGAGCCGCCGTCGCTCAACACGGTCAAGCCGCTGCTGGTTCGCAGGGAGCCGTCATTGGCAACTTCAAAGGAGCCGTTGCGGGTGTAGGACTCGGTGCCGTCCAGCGCCTGCACGGCAAACCACGAGTTGCCGGTGGTCATGGCGTCCAGGTTGCGGCCGGTGCGCTGTGCCGCGCCGGGGGTCTCCAGATGGCCGGGGGTGGCTTCGAGTGCCATCACGCGGGTGCTGGCGCCATCACCTCGCACCGGCACGGCGCGAAATGTGGAGAGTTCGGCCCGAAAACCGTTGGTGGAAGCATTGGCCAGGTTGTTGGACAGGACGGCCTGGCGGTTGGCCGCTGCATTGGCGCCCGACATGGCGGTGTAGATGAGGTGGTCCATGGCGGGTCCTGTTCAATGACGGGTTAAATGGCGCTAAGGATCAACGCAGGTTGACCAGCGTGGTCATGACCTGGTCCTGGGTCTTGATGGTCTGGGCGTTGGCCTGATAGGCACGCTGGGCCGTCATCATGTTGACCAACTCGGCCGTCAGGTCGACGTTGGACTCTTCGATGGCGCCAGAGGTCAATGCGCCAAATTTGCCCGACCCGGGGGCACCCTGAACGGGTTGACCGGAGGCATACGTTTCAACCCAGTTGCCACCGCCGGTGGGGGTTAGGCCCTGGACATTGCGGAAGTCTGCCAGGGCGAGTTGACCGGCTGCCTGTGTCTGGCCATTGGAATAGCTGGCCGTGATGACGCCGGTGTTGCCAATTTTGAGGCCGGTCAACTCGCCCGGGGCGTAGCCGTCCTGGGTGATGGCAGAGACGGCAAAGGCCGATCCGTATTGGGTGACTTTGCTGACGTCCAGTGTGACCGGAAAAGCAGGCACGATGCTGGGTGGTTTGGGCGTCAATGTCATGGTGCCAACAGTGGAGCTCGCGAGGCCGCCGTTGGCGTTGAACACCATCGAGCCAACAGGTGCACCAGCAGGGTCCTGGTAGACCGCCCATTCGTCCGTCCCCGCCGTTGTGGGGGTGACTTTGCTGAAATACAGGTTGACGGGAAGGGCCACCCCTTGAGAGTCATAGGTCGTCAAAGAGGTGCCGTAGGTGGTGGCAATGGGGCTCACCACCGGCAGAATAGTCGCACGTGCGTCCAGATTGAATTCGGCCGCAATGGCGCTTGTCTGGTTGGCGCTGATCGGGGCGTTGGTGGGCAGTTTCAGGGCCTGGATGGTGCTGCTGGTCTGCACGCCGTTGATGTCGGTGGGGTAGCCCATCACGTTGGCTCCGGCGTTCGTGACGACATTGCCCACCTTGTCCAGCTTGAACTGGCCATTTCGGGTGTAGGCCATCGATTTGTCTGGCATGGTCAGCTCAAAAAATCCGCCGCCATTGATTGCGACATCCAGATCGTTGCCCGTGATCGTGATGTTGCCTTGCGAGAACTGCTGGGAAATTGAACCGACATCAACCCCGATCCCACCCGAGTTGCCGCCCGCTACGCCAATGGAGGATGAGACGAGGTCCGCAAACTCGGTACGTGAAGATTTCATGCCTACGGTATTGGCGTTGGCGATGTTGTTGCCAATGACGTCCAGATTGCGACTGGCGGAGTTCAATCCGGAGAGACCTGTTTGAAAAGACATGATGTGTTCCTTCTGCGTTGCGTTGTTGTTTAGAGAATGGCCTTGACGCTGTCGTAGGCCACTGCACTGCGTCCCTGCAGTTGGACGGTCATGGCCCCGTTTTCACTGCCCACCGAGACGACCGTATCGCGTGCCAGTGAGGTGGTTTCAACGGTCTTCCCAGCCAGCGTGGCGGTCACTCTGAAGCTGGGTTCGCCCGTGCCCTGGTAGCTGCTTGAATCCCAGTTGAATGCTTGGCGGCCGACCTCCTGCGGACCCAGGTTGATCGTGTCCAGAACCTGGCCACCTGGCGAAAGAATGTCGACTTTGACGGTGTCGGCCTTGCCCGAAAAATCAATGGCGCCGCTGGCAACACCGTCGCTGCGGGTCAGGGTGTTGCTGGCGACCAGCACGTTGTGACCAACCATGGACGAGCCCTGCAGCACCTGCAGCGAGGTGAATTGTGTCGCCATGCTTTTGAGCGTGTCGTTGACCTGCTGGATGCCCGTGACCGTGTTGATCTGCGCCATCTGGCTGGTCATCTGCGCGTTGTCCATCGGGTTCATCGGGTCCTGGTTGTTGAGCTGCGCCACCAGCAGCTTCAAAAACCGGTCCTGTGACGCTGTGGTGTCGGTGGCGGACGTCGACGTGCTGGACGTTGTCGCGGCTGCGGTGGATGATGAGACGGCGGAAGTAGCAGAAAGCATGGGAAGGTCCTTGTGTTTTTACTGACCCATTTGCAGGGTTTTGAGTAGCAGGGTTTTGGCCGTGTTCATGACCTCGACGTTGTTCTGGTACGAACGCGAGGCGGAGATCATGTTGACCATTTCTTCCACCGGGTTCACGTTGGAGTGGGTCACATACCCTTCTGCATCGGCCGACGGGTGGCTCGGGTTGTGCACCTTGCGCAGGGGCTCATTGCTTTCCTGGATGGAGGCGACGCGCACGCCAGAGGAGGCGTCTGACCCCATGGGGGTGGTCTCGAACACCACCTGGCGCCCTTTGTAACCTTTGCCGTCGGGGCCAGCCACGGCGTCCGCGTTGGCCAGGTTGCTGGCCACCACATTGAGACGCTGCGATTGCGCGCTGATGGCGCTGCCCGACACATTGAAGATGGAAAACATGGACATAAGGGGTCTCCGACAACCTTTTAGGTTTACTGGCCTTGAATGGCGCTCAAGATCGTTTTGGACTGGCCGTTAATGAAGCGAAGGGTGGCTTCGTAACGGATGGAGTTGTCGGCAAAATTGGCGCGCTCGCGGTCCAAGTCCACACTGTTGCCGTCCAGGCTGGGCTGGCTTTGCGCTGTGTAAGCCAGGCCGGACCCGCCGCCCAGCGACCCAACGGTGCTGCCGCTGAGTGCAATATGGTTGGGGTGGGTCGTGCCTGTGTTGCTGGTGCCCGCGCCTTGGGTGGGGCTGAGCGTCAAACCGCCGGTCAGGTTGCTGCCGGTGGCGGCACTCATGGCCTCTTTGAAATTCAGGTCGCGGGCCACATAGCCGGGGGTGTCGGCGTTGGCGATGTTGCTGGCAATGACACGCTGGCGTTCGGCGCGCTGGACCAGGGCCTTCGAATGGAAGTCCAAACCACTGGTTAAATTTGCCAACATGAAACACCTCAACTTTCGGTTATCCGGCCTCATGGCGGGGGCCTGAGGATGCGACGTGAGGCAATTATGGAAATTTCTTTAATTTTTGATGCCTTGAATAGAGGGGTAAATCCGTCTTTACTTGGGTGGTTCATGGTGGGATGTCTTGCCTATAGTCGCTGTCATTCCGCACGAAGGTCACCATGTTCAATAAGCCATTTCCCCTGATTCGCCTGAAGGCCTCCGCTCTGGGTGGACTGGTGGCCGCCTGCTGTAGTTTTGGCGCCCATGCACAGGAAGCCGCGGTCGGGACTGAATTCATTGACGCGACACGCCAGTGGTTGAATGCCGCTGTGACAACGGTCAAGTCGTCGGGGGCGTTGCCGCTGCGCATGGAGGTGGCGGTGGGGGAGCTCGACAGCCGGTTGCGCCTGGCGCCCTGTCTGAAAGTCGAACCCTACATTCCAGTCGGAACGCGTCTCTGGGGCAAAACCCGTCTGGGCATCCGCTGCCTGGAAGGGGCTGCCAAGTGGAATGTCTTTCTGCCGGTCACGGTCAAGGCCTTTGGTTCAGCTTGGGTCGTCAAGGGCAATGTGGCCCCTGGCGCAGTGCTGACCGAAGCCGATGCCATGGAGTCCGAGGTTGACTGGGCCGAGGATGCCAGTCCGATCGTCAACAATCCCGCCCAATGGGTGGGGCAAGTTGCGTCCCGGGCGCTGACCACCGGCCAAGCCATTCGGCAGGTCATGATCAAGCCCGCGCAGGTTTTCCAGGCCGGCGCTCAGGTGCGCGTCGTGGCGCAAGGTATCGGGTTCCAGATTACATCTGACGGACAAGCTCTTTCGGCGGGGGTCATCGGCCAGCCGGCCCGCGTCAAAATGGACAATGGGCGTGTTATGTCGGGCGTTGTACTGGACAACCGTACAGTCAAACTGGAAATATGATGGTTTCCGGCACCAGAAATCTCAATCACAAGCAAAAAAGGCTAAAGCTAGCCAAAATCGGGCCGATAGTTCTCATACGAGGCTACATTTCCAGTAGTTTTGGAGAGCACGATGAAAATAGGTCAACCTTCAGACAATCCGATTTCGGTCAGCATATCTTCCACCAAGGGTGGGAAGAGTGCGGCAGCGTCCGCCAGTGCGGCGCCAGCCAAGGGCGCACCACCCGCCGGTGTGGCGGTCACCGTTTCTTCCCTGGCGCGCACGTTGGAGCCATCCAGCAGCGGCGACACGGCAGATGTGGACATGGCAAAAGTGAACGCGGTGCGCGAAGCCATCCAGAATGGCTCGTACAAAGTGAACGCAGAAGCCATTGCCGACAAACTGCTGTCCAATGCACAGGACATGCTCAAAGGCGCAAGCGCCTAAGACGGGCTGACGCATGAGGTTGCCCGCTCATCTTGAAGAGGCGCTGACACGGGTTGAACTTCAGTTCAAGGACGTGTCCGACGCGCTGGTGAGTGGCGAGCCCGTGGCACTGGAGGCCGCAAGCGCAGCTTTGCGCCAGGCCGCCGTGGATTTCTCCGTCTTGATACAAGGCCTGACACCTGCAGATCTCAAACACAAAGAGCTGACATCCCGGTTGAAAACCATGGTGGATGGCATGGCGATTCGACGCGAAAGCCTGATCCGTCGCACGGCCATGGTGGAGCGCGCTTTGATCGCGGTTGTGCCTGCATCTGGCAATAACACTTATTCGCCCGCTTCCAGTCCTTACGGAAGTGCCGGCAAGCAGTCTGGCGCCTTCAAATATTTGAGTGCCTGAAACGGCAAAAGCCCAAGGATGTTGAATCCTCGGGCCTTTCAGTTCGATCCCTGATTTAATTGCGCCGTTCAGTGCGCTCGCATTTTGGACCGCAAGCGGGCGATCGACTGGCTGTGCAACTGGCACACCCGTGATTCGGTCACGTCCAGCACGGCAGCGATTTCCTTGAGGTTCATGTCCTGCTCGTAGTACATGCTCATGATGAACTGTTCCCGCTCAGGCAGGTTCTTGATGGCATCGACCAGGGCCTGGCGCAGGCGCTGGTCGCACAGCATGTTCAACGGGTCGGCCTCGGGGTCGCCTACATGTCGATCCAGAAAACTGTCGTCGTCTTCGTTGCCACGCGACATGTCTTCGAGGTACACCAGCTGGGTTCCCCGCACTTTGCCGAGCAGTGTCTGATAGTCCACCAGGCTGAGCCCCAGATCGGCGGCGATTTCACTTTCCAGTGGCGTGCGGCCCAGCTTGTGTTCCAGCCGTCGCAAGGCCTGCTCAATTTCCTTCTGGCTCTTGCGGGAGCCCCGGGACATCCAGTCGTTGCCGCGCAGT
The DNA here is from genome assembly GCF_056521395.1 of Rhodoferax sp. LS1R11. NCBI lineage: Bacteria > Pseudomonadati > Pseudomonadota > Betaproteobacteria > Burkholderiales > Comamonadaceae > Rhodoferax > Rhodoferax sp. LS1R11. The sequence continues at coordinate 10,231 of NZ_JBWMAW010000013.1, read as the reverse complement.
TCGTCCAGCATGGCGCCACGGATGCGTTGTGTGGCAAAGGTTTCAAACTGCACACCCTGCGCCGCTTCGTAGCGGGTCAGGGCTTCGGACAAGCCGATCAGGCCAACCTGAATCAGGTCGTCCACCTGTACATTGGCCGGTAACTTGGCCATCATGTGATGGGCCAGACGCCGAACCAGTGGCTGGTACTGTTTGATCATGGCGTTGCGGTCGAGTTGACCCTTGGCGGTATACATCAATGAGTCCCCACAGAATGGTAGCGATTGAGCGGCATGGCTTTTTCCAGCAGCCGCAGTGCGAGGCGATGAATGTCGTCTGAAGGGTGGCCGTCAGGCTGTGGCGCGCGAACGGCCAGCGAATCAAGGCGATAGCCTAAAAAGGTCATGGCGCATTCCTGCAAATTATTGTCCGGGGATTTGCTTGCCATCGGTGATTTCGAAAACGTATCTGACACTATAGTCGCAAGCGTAGGCCGAAGTTTGGCGTTCAGCAACATTTTCTTAAGCGCCTGGTAGGCCGTCACCGGCGACATTTTGACGGGCGCCACAGTCAGCAGGGGTTCAATGCCGGTATTGGGCAACAGAAGGGATAAGACCTCGGCCTGGGCGTAAATAATGATGACCCCAAAATTCTCAAACAACCCGCTGAGCGGCTCCAGTGCCTGGCCGCCATTTATATTCTTTTTGCAGAGTTGGCGCAGGCCCCGCGCTGCCGGGACCACTGACCACGGCAGGGGTTCACGGCTTTCGTTGCCGCGCCAATAGGCATCTTCCAGTAGCTGCTCGAGTCCCGGGTTGTCAGTTGATTCAACGGTGGTCGCATCCAGCACGGCCACCGAATGCCCGCAATCGACCATCGTGGCGCAAAGGCTCCACAAAAGGGGCAACTCACCCTGCTGGTTGCCGTGGCTGGCCATGGCCATGACGCGAGGGGCCGTTTGCGAAGCCAGGTTCAAGAGTCCGGCGCCCTGGTTGACGCATGTTTCAAGCATCGAGTCTTCCTGCGTAGGATGAGCTTGGCTGGGTAAAGAAGAAGCCCAGGTCGGCGGCTTTCGGGTCAAAGGCGGATTTCACGGGTGAGCGCATTGACATGCGGATCAGCTTGGCTGCATCGGCCTGTTCCCAGTCCTCGGGTACTTTTTGGCCCATGGTCACGCCCCTCAGCACCAGTTGGTGGCGAATGGTGGCATCCAGCGCGGGGCCCATTTTGGCCGCTTCGTCAATCTTTGAGAGCACCGCTTGTTGCACGCCGTTGGACTTGAAGGAGGACACGACATCGTCGAGTGTGTCGCCGTGGCCGCCCGCATTGAGCACCAGCAGCCGGTTGACGTTGGGCAGGTCCAGCAGGTCCAGCATGTCGCGTTTGCGCGGGTCGCTGGGTGCGAGGCCGGTTGTGTCGATCAGGATCATTTTCTTGTTGGCCAGCAAGCCCAGCAGGTCTTGCAAAGCAGCGCGGTCGTGGGCCAAATGCGCCACGACGCCCAGCATGCGGCCGTAAGAGCGCAACTGCTCGTGGGCACCCACTCTGTAAGTGTCCAGGGTAATCAGGCCCACGCTGGCGGGACCGTGGGTGCGTGCGCACAGGCCGGCCAGCTTGGCCGCCGTGGTGGTCTTGCCAACGCCCGTGGCGCCGACCAGTGCAAATGTGCCGCCTTCTTCATGGATGGGGCGGGCAGCGGCGTCGGTCTTCAGGTTGCGTTCCAGAATGTCCATGACCCAGCGAACGGATTCGGTGGCACCCAAGTCTTCGGGCATGCGTTCAAGAATGGTGCGAGACAGCGTGGGTGAATAGCCCGCCCGAATCATCTTGAGCATCAGGTTGGACTGGATCGGGTTCTGGCGCGCCTGACCCAGCCAGGTCAAGGTATTGAAGCGGTCCTCGATCATGGCTTTCATGGCGTGTAGCTCGTTGGCAATGCCTTGCGACATGGCAGGTGCCTGAGTTGGCGCGGCTACGGGCGCCGCCTTGCGCACGACGGGTGCCGGTTGGGTCTGGGTGCGGGTCTGGAAGGGTGTCGGCTGGGGCCGGGGGGTCTCCACAATGGCGCGGGGCGCAACGACTGCCTCCGGCATGGCGCCTTCTGCGCGGCCGGCCATTGCCTCGTGGCGGCGGCGCAGCATTCTCTCGCGCACATAGTCCTGGAAGGAGAGGGTGCTCATGGACAGTTGGGCGGCGTCGTCCTCGACCTGGGCTCTTGATTCAGCACTGACCGGGGTCGATTGCCGGCGGGGTGGAGCTTGGTCTTTTGTACGGCTGGCAAATGACTCGGCGCGGTCCAGGGACGTCAGGGTGTCTTCTGCCGTCGCCACCACTTCAACGCCCGAAGCGGTCGGGCGGTTCGACAAAATCAGGGTACCGTCGCCAAAGGCGAGGCGGGCCTTGGCAAGCGCTTCGCGCGAAGTGGGTGCAGTAAAGCGTTGGATGTTCATGATGAGGCACCTCTGAGAATCGGACCAATGCGGATAGTGTGGGATTCAGGAATTTCGCTGTGCGCGAGCACCTGGAGCCTGGGGGCCACGCGGCGCACCAGGCGGGCAATGGCGCTTCGAATTTGATCGGGCACGAGCAGACAGGCTGGAATGCCCATTTCTTCCTGCTTGAGCGCCACTTCCGCTGCAGTGCGGGTAAGGATGTCGGCCACACCGGGGTCAAGCGCCGGACCATTGACGTTGCCCAGGGCCTGCACCAGCAGGCGTTCCAGTGCGGGGTCAATGGCGATGACGTTGAGTTCACGGGACGGGCCGTAGATCTGTTGCACGATGGCGGGCGACAGGGCGATGCGCACCCGGCGCGCCAGTTCGGCGGGATCAACCACCGAGCCTGCATGCTCGGCCAGGGACTCGATGATGGTGCGGATGTCACGGATGTGCACAGACTCTTCCAGCAAGAGCTGCAAAACTTTCTGGAAAACCGCAATAGACACCATTTTTGGAACCACTTCTTCAATCAATTTGGGCGCTTGTTTGGCGACATGTTCAACAAGCTGCTGGGTCTCTGTCCGGCTCAATAACTTGGAGGCCTGGACTTGCATCAAGTGTGACAAATGAGTGGCCATCACAGTCTCGGAATCAACCACGGTAAAACCGGCCATTTGCGCGGCTTCCTTCTGGCGATCGTCGATCCAGTGTGCGGGTAAACCGAAAGCGGGGTCGGTGGTGGCCGTGCCGATTAGCGGGGTTGTGATGCCCCCCGGGTTGATGGCCAGGAACATGCCGGGAAAAGCCTCCCCTTCGCCCACAATGACGCCGCGCAGGGTGATGCGGTAGCCGCTGGGTTTGAGTTCCAGGTTGTCACGCACATGCACCGCGGGCGGCAGGAAGCCCACCTCTTGCGCAAACTTGCGGCGCACGCCCTTGATGCGCGTCAGCAAGTCGCCCTGGCGGGTCTTGTCTACCAGGGAGATCAACCGGTAACCGAGTTCCAGTCCCAATTGGTCAACGGGTTGCAGGTCATCCCAGGTGGCTTCACCGTCAGACGTGACCACCGGCGCGACATCTGAGGCCTCTTGTGGCACCGGCTTGTGGGCCAGTACCCAGGCGCCGTAGCCCAACACGGCGGAGATGCCCAGAAACACCACATGTGGCATGCCTGGGATCAGTCCCAAAACGCCCATGATGCCCGCAGTAATGCCCAGCACGCGCGGCGAGATGAACATCTGGTCGATGATCTGGCGACCCAAGTCCTGCTCCTTGCCGACACGGGAGACCACCATGGCGGCTGCCACCGAGATCAGCAGGCCCGGAATCTGCGCCACCAGCGCATCACCCACCGCCAGCAGGATGTAGGTGTCGGCGGCCTGGCCAGCGCTCAGGCCATGTTGTAGCACCCCGATCAGGAAGCCGCCAAAAATGTTGATCAGCAAAATCAAAATACCGGCAACCGCATCGCCCCGCACAAACTTGGAGGCACCATCCATTGAACCAAAAAAGTCGGCTTCTTCAGACACTTCGGCACGGCGGCGCTTGGCTTCCTTCTCGTCAATCAGGCCGGCATTCAAATCAGCGTCGACGGCCATTTGCTTGCCGGGCATGGCGTCCAGCGCAAAGCGGGCCGACACCTCGGCGATGCGCTCCGCACCCTTGGTCACCACCACGAAGTTGATGACCACCAGGATCGAGAACACAATCAGACCCACGGCAAAGTTGCCGCCAATCAGGAAATGGCCAAACGCTTCAATCACGGCACCGGCAGCACCCGGACCAGTATGGCCTTCCATCAACACCACGCGGGTTGAGGCCACATTGAGTGACAGACGCATCAGCGTGGTGAGCAGCAGCACGGCGGGAAACGCCGCAAAATCCAGCGGGCGAATCATGTAGGCCGCCACCATCATGACCATCAAGGCGACCGCGATGTTGATCGTGAAGAAGGTGTCCAGCAACCAGGGCGGCAGGGGCAACACCATCATGCCCAGAATGGCCACCACCAGCAGAGGTGCGGCCGCGCCCTTGATCAACGCCGAGTTGCCGCCGAACCAGTTTTGAAAGGCTTTGAGTTGTGCGTTCATGGTGTGGGCGTGCTGGCAATAACCTTGGACAGGGGATCCAGCTCAGGCGGGACAAAAGGCTGAGGGGGCTCGCCCGGTGTGGGACCTTCGCCCCGCATGGCGGCTTTCAGGCGGTAGATGTAGGCCAGCACCTGTGCCACCGCGGTGTAAAGGCTGGCCGGAATGTCCTGGTCCAGCTCGGCATTCGCGTACAGCGCCCGCGCCAGCATGGGGGACTGTAATACCGGGATGGCGTTGTTCTTGGCAATGTCGCGAATCTTCATGGCCAGCAGGTCGGCACCCTTGGACACCACTTGCGGTGCGCGCATGGTTTTTTCGTCGTACTTGATGGCGACGGCAAAGTGGGTGGGATTCATCAGCACAAAGTCGGCCTTGGGCACGGCGCCCACGCTGTTGCCCTGCGAGATTTCCCGCTGCCGCTGGCGCAGCTTGCCCTTCATTTGAGGGTTGCCGTCGGACTCCTTGTGCTCCTGCTTCACCTCCTGGTGTGACATTTTCATCTTGGACATGTGCAGAAAGCGTTGCAACGGAATGTCAACCATGGCCAGCAGCAAGATCACGACCAGCAGCATTCCCAAGCCGGAAGTCAGCCATTCAGTCAGGTGGCGAATGGCGGCGGTCGACGGTTGTAACACCAGCATGGCCATGGTGTTGATGCTGGCGCTTAAATAGGAGGTGGCAATGGTGATCAATACCGCCGTGACGAGAGTCATTTTGAGCACTTCGGTCACCTTGTCTTTGGTAAACAGGCGACCAAAACCCGTGAGCGGGTTGAGGCGGCTGAAGTCCGGCATGACCGGCTTGAAACTGGCAATCCAACCACCGACCGCTACGGTGCTGAGCAGGACAACGGCGGTGGTGATGACTGCAAAAATGGCGCAACCCAGCAAGCCCACGGCCACCATGTCCTGCAGGCGACCCAGCATGGAAAGAGGATTTTCCATGACGCTGGTGTTGAAAGAGAGCTGCTGACTCAAGCTGAGTTTCAGCTGGTCAAACATGACCGGACCCAGGGTCAATAAGGTGACTGAACCCGTTCCCAGCACCGCCAGATGAGTCAATTCCCGTGAGCGGGCCGTCTGCCCGTCGTCGCGCGCTTTCTTGAGCTTTTGCTCTGACGCGGGTAGGTTGCGGTCCTGACTTGATTCCATGATGGGGAGACTGTGTAGTTCTCCCCATTGTCCGGACAGGCCTTGTTAACTAAAGGCCAATAAGCGGGCGTTTAACCCGTCACTTAGAAACCCAGGCTGGCCAGGAGGTCATCCACTTCAGATTGCCCGGTCACCACATCAGGGTTGCCTTCGGGGTTGACCACTGGTCCTGACAGGGAGGGCATGGGTTCTTTTGCAGTGGCAGCCGCGGCAGCCACTGCGGTTTTCACTGCTGCGTCAGCCGGGGCGGTTTGAATCAGCAACTGAATCAACTGCTCCTCGATGCTGGCCGCCAGGTTGACGACCTTGGCAATGACCTGCCCGGTCAGGTCATGAAAGTCCTGTGCCATCATGATGTCCGTCAGGTGGTCATCAATTTGCTTGGTGGACGCTTCCACGTCACTCAGGAAATTCATCACATGGCCCTTGGCCACGGCGCCTACCGGGTCCTTGACGATCAATGCACCAATGCGCCGGGTCTCGGCCGCGATATGGTCTTGTTGCGCCTTGGCCTGGTCAACCCGGTTGAGCACCTTTTCTGCAGCCTCACCGGTCAGTTTTGCGATGTAGGACAAGCGGCTTTTGGCATCAGGCAGCTCGCCAGCCCAGCCCTTGACCTTGTCGGTCAAGCCCAGGCCATTGAGGGAGTCATGCAGTTGACGCGTCAGCATCCCGATCGACTGATGGATATCCGCAGGGACTGCGGCGCACACGGCAGGAGTTGGTTGGTCGCTTTGCATGGTGTTTACTTCAAGCCCATTTTGGTAAGGATAAGGTTAACTTTGTCTTCCAGCGTAGCTTTGGTAAAGGGCTTCACGATGTAGCCAGCAGCGCCCTGCTGCGCGGCCATCACGATGTCTTCCTTGCGCGCTTCAGCGGTCACCATCAGAACCGGAATATGCTTGAGTTTTTCGTCTTTTTTGATCTCCGAGAGCAACTGAAACCCGTTCATGTTGGGCATGTTGATGTCGCTCACGACAAAGTGAAAAGTACTGTTTCGCAGTTTTTGCAGCGCCACCACGCCGTCTTCGGCCTCGTCCGCTTCAGTGAATCCACTCTCCTTGAGAAGATTGCGCACAATCCGCCGCATGGTCGAGAAGTCATCCACCACTAAAAACCTGAGCTCATTTGCCATGGGGCAACCTTTCAATCGCGTTTGTCCGAACTATTTCGAGTGTGTACTGCATCATATTGTCCCCGGCTTTGCCTCTGCTTTGGGCTCGGTTGGTACGGGTTCGGTGCTGGTGGCTACCGGAATGCGCCCTGCGCCCAGGAGCCGTTCTTCGGCTTCCCGTGTCATCACCACAATGCTGATTCGGCGGTTGGCCGGGCTTTTGGGGTTGTCGCCGTCCAATAAAATGCTTGACGCCAGGCCCACCACCCGGGCGACCTTGTCGTCGGGCATGCCTGCGGCCACCAGCTCGCGACGCGAGGCATTGGCCCGGTCAGATGAGAGCTCCCAATTGCTGTAACCCCGGTCGCCATTGCCGTAAGGCGTGCGATCGGTGTGACCATCCAGGCTGATCTTGTTTTCTACACCACTGAGGGCCGCGCCAATTTCTCTCAGGATGTCGCGCATGTAAGGTTTGACAGAAGCGCCACCGCTGTCAAACATCGGGCGTTTCTGGTCGTCCACGATCTGGATTTGCAAGCCGTCTGGCGTGGCCTCCAGCTTGATTTGGGAGCTGAACTCGGCCAACTGCGGGCTGTTGGAAATCATCGCGCTGATCTTGGCGCTCAGCGCCGCCAGTTTCTTCGCATCTTGTTTGGCGACTTCAGCTTTGGCTTGCTCGCCGGATACTTTTTTGGAGATCTTTTCTCCATTGCTGCGTTTGGTTTGCCCTGCGGCCTGGGTCAGGTCGTTGCCGCCCCCGGTGATTACGCTGTTGCTGGACCCGGCGCCACTGCCGCCTGCCATAGCCACCTTCAGGGGTGACTGAAAGTAATCGGAAATACCTTTTTTATCGCCCTCGGACGTGCTGCCCAGCAGCCACATCAGCAAGAAAAACGCCATCATGGCCGTCACGAAGTCAGCGTAAGCGATTTTCCATGCGCCCCCGTGCACCGCGTGCCCACCCTTCTTGACACGCTTGATGATGATGGGCTGGAGTTTCTTGGCTTCCGTGGCCATGATTAGCTCTCCATGTTCTTATTTTTTCTTGACAAAGGTTTCGAGTTCGGAGAACGAAGGCCGGTCCGTGGAGTACAGAACTTTGCGACCAAACTCAATGGCTGTAGAGGGGTTGTAGCCTTGCATGCTGGCCAGCAAGGTGGTCTTGATGCATTGCAGCTCCTTGCCCGCTTCTTCCACTTTTTGTTCCAGCAGGCCAGCCAGCGGCTCTGCGAATGCATAGGCCAGCAAAATGCCCAAAAACGTCCCCACCAAAGCTGACGCAATCATGCCGCCCAGGATGGCAGGAGCCTGGCCTACTGAGCCCATGGTGTTCACCACCCCCAGCACGGCCGCCACAATACCAAAGGCTGGCAGACCGCCTGCAATGCGTTGAAGTGCGGCTACAGCAGCATGTTCTTCGTTGTGGTGGGTTTCAATTTCGCTGTCCATCAACGATTCGATTTCGTGAGCATTCAGGTTGCCCGAAACCATCATGCGCAGGTAGTCGGTGATGAACTCCACCACGTGGTGATCGTTGCCCACGGCGCCGTGTTTTTGAAAAATGGCAGAAGAGTGAGGGTCTTCGACATCTTTCTCGATCGCCATCAACCCTTCCTTACGGGCTTTCTGGAGAATGTCGAACATCAGGGCCAGTAAATCCATGTAGCGGGCCTTGGTGTATTTGCTGCCTTTGAAGCAGGTTCCCAGACCTTTGATGCTGGCCTTGATCACCTTCATCTGGTTGTTGGCTACAAAAGCGCCAATGGTCGCACCACCAATGGTGATCAACTCAAACGGCAACGCCTTCAAGACCACCATGATGTTGCCACCGTGGAAGATGTACACGCCAAAGACGCACACCATAACAATGATCCAACCAATGATTACAAACATAAATTTATTGTGACAGGGGTGCCTGTGGCTTCAAGGGTTGATGAGGGCTGCTTTTCAGGGTCTTTATCAACCATATCGACCAAAACGGCCCGTGCTTGAGTTAATTGTTGTGGATGTCCTGTCAGGCTCATGAAGACGTATTTTTCATAGAAAACGGGGGCCTAGCCCCCGTACTACCTGCGTAAGCAGCTATAAAAAGAATAGCGTTTAGTGCAGCATGATGCCGCCAGTTCCCGCCCCTTTACCCGCCCGCGCTGGGGGGGTGCACAGACCGCACTCAAAGTGGCGGCTGTTCTCGTAGGCTTCGCTCACAAAATGCCCGCCGCATTTGCAGCACTTGGTCATGGACAGCATGTTGTTGTCCACGAACTTCACCAGGCGCCAGGCGCGTGTGATGGAAAGCAGGGGCTCCACATTGCAAGCCGCAATTTGCTCGGTGTACAGGCGGTAGGCCTTCATCACCGCGTCAATGTCTTCCATGGCGCTGACCTTGGTCAGGTATTCATAGGTGTTCAAAAACAGCGAGGCGTGAATATTGGGCTGCCAGGTCAGAAACCAGTCGGTCGAGAAGGGCAGTTGTCCCTTGGAGGGTGAACGGCCCGCCACCTCTTTATACAGACGCAGCAGGCGCTCGTAAGACAGGTCAGTCTCGCTTTCCAGCACTTGCAGGCGGGCACCGAGCTGGATCAGCGCAACGGCGCGGTCAACCTGGCGAGAATCATTCAAAACGCTTTTGGTGGCCATGGTGTTGCTCCTTACATTGCTTCTGCGAAACGACCGGCCATCAAGATGCTTGCGTGCAGCTTGGTGGTGGCGTCGTTGTCAACTTTGCTGGCGGTGTGGTTGGTCAGCAGGTTCCACACAATGTCGTCATCCACCCGGAAGCGGCACAGCAGCATGGTGCTGGAGGCAATTTTCAGAATCTGTGAGGGCGAGAGCGTGGCAATCAGGTCGGCCGATTCGTCGGATACACCCAAACGGAACAACGCCTCAGCCTTGTCCTTGCGAATCAGGTTCTGCGCCAGCATGAGGTAAGTCAGGTTGGCATCGCGGATGGCGGAGGTGAGTTGGTCGTCGGTCATGGTCGGCTCCTTCGGTGGGCAACCCGTGTGGGCTGCGATGGAGTTGATTCTGAACCGGACCTTCAGAAACTTGAATCGGGGAGTGCCTAATGCAGACGTCAGAAAAAAAGAAAAGCTTGTAAGGTTTTCTCTTACAAGCTTTGACGGGGCAGCGCCGCATTGCGGCGATTTCTTTTACTTCAGCAGGGCCAGTACGCCTTGTGGCAACTGGTTGGCCTGCGCCACCATCGCGGTGCCAGCTTGTTGCAGAATTTGCGAGCGTGACAGGTTGGCCGTTTCTTCGGCAAAGTCAGCGTCCTGGATGCGTGAGCGCGAAGCACTCAAGTTTTCCGAGGTGGTCTGCAGGTTGGAGATGGTCGTCTCAAAACGGGATTGCAAGGCGCCAAAGCTGGCACGTTGGCCATTGACAGCGGCAAGTGCTGCGTCCACGGTGGTCAGGGTGCGGGTCGCGGAGTCGACAGAGGAGACATCCAGGGTGCTGGTC
>NZ_JBWMAW010000012.1:0-137395 GCF_056521395.1 Rhodoferax sp. LS1R11 | reverse complement strand
GTGGCGATTGCCCGCTCGCTGGCGATGGAGCCCGAGGTGATGCTGTTTGACGAACCCACCAGTGCGCTGGACCCGGAGCTGGTCTCCGAGGTGCTGAAAGTCATGAAGACGCTGGCGTTGGAAGGCCGCACGATGGTGGTGGTGACGCATGAGATGGGCTTTGCCCGGGAGGTGGCCAACCACCTGATCTTTCTGCACAAGGGGCTGGTGGAGGAGGAGGGCAACCCGGCTGAGGTGCTGAAGAACCCGAAGAGTGAGCGGTTGGCGCAGTTTTTGTCGGGTAGTCTCAAGTAGAGCCAAAAACGCGCCCGGTTGGGCGCGTGTGCGTTAGCCCCACAGCGCCGCGTCAGGCGGCTGAATCACACCCTCGTGGTAGACCAGTGGCGTGGCCCGGTCCAGCTTTTGCAGCAGGGGCCCGTCCAGGTCCACATAGCGGCAGTTTTGTGCCAGCAAGAAGGCTGGCGCCATGGCCAGCGAGGTGCCGCACATATTGCCCACCATCAAGCCCAGGCTGTGCCGCGTGGCTTCTGCCGCCAGTGCCAGCCCTTCGGTCAAGCCACCACATTTGTCGAGCTTGATGTTGATGAACTGGTAGCGTCCCATCAGGTTGGCCAGCGACGAGCGGTCGGTGCACGACTCATCTGCCGCCAGGGGAATCGGCGACCGCAGGCCCTCCAGTTCATGGTCCTTGCCCCGGGCCAGCGGCTGCTCCACCAACTCCACACCGGCCTGTGCCAGTTGAGGCAGCAGGTCTTTCAATAGGTCCAGCGACCAGGCCTGATTCGCGTCCACCACCAGTCGCACGCCGGGGTGCTCTTCACGCACCATGCGCACCACGTCCAGGTGGCGCTGGGCATCCACCTTGAGCTTGAGCAGCGGAAAGTGCCGGGCCTCTCTGGCCTTGCGGCGGGTCGTAGCTTCATCACCGAGACCGATGGTGAACGCGGTTGTGACCGGCTTCAACGGTGAGAGCCCGGCGGCCTGCCACACCGGCGTGCCGCTTTGCTTGGCGCGCAGGTCCCACAAGGCGCAGTCCAGTGCATTGCGCGCGCCGCCGGCGGGCAGGAGATGCAGCAAGTCCGGTCCCGTGATGCCGTCGTGCAACTGAGGCAATACGCGGGCAATCTGGTCGGCCATGCTCTGTGGTGTTTCACCGTCGTAGTCGACCCCAGCGGCTTCGGCAACACCGGTGTGACCCTGACCGTCACTCAAGCTGAGCAGCAGCACGGGCTGGTCGGTGATGATTTCGCGCGCAATTTCAAACGGCTCGGTCATCTCCCAGTGTTCAATGCGGGTCTGACAGCGGATCATGGTGCGAGCAAGGCCTTGGCAATCGCGTCCACACCGCCACGCATGGGGTCCACCACGGGCAGCTTCAGCTCGGCGCTGATGCGTGTGGCGTAGCTGGCCCACTCGGCATCGGACAGGCTGGATGAGTTGATGCTGACACCCACGCAACGCACGGCGCGGTTGGTCAGTTGCCCGGCCTCCACGTAGCGCCTGATCGCTTCCTGCAAATCTGGAATCGGGAAGTCCGGATAACCCTCAATCGTGTCGCGCGCCGGGTCATGGCACAGCACCAGTGCGTCAGGCTGCGAGCCATGCAGTAGCCCCAGGGTAACGCCCGCATAGGCCGGGTGAAACAAGGCACCCTGGCCCTCAATCACATCCCAGTGGTGGGGGGTGTTGTCGGGCGACAGTTGTTCGGCAGCTCCTGCTACAAAGTCTGAAATCACCGCGTCGATGGCCACCCCTTCACCCGCGATCATCACGCCGGTTTGTCCGGTGGCGCGGAACGTGGCTTGGGCTCCTTGGGCCCGCAGCGCCGTGGTCAACGCCAGCGCGGTGTATTTTTTGCCCAGTGCGCAGTCGGTGCCGACGGTCAGCACGCGCAGGCCCGTGCGTTTGCGCCCCGTTCCGGCGGGAAAGGCTTTGTCAGAGTGGCGCACATCAATGAGGCGGGCTCCACTGCGCTGCGCGGCCTGCACCAGGCTGGGGAAAGACGTGAGGCGGGAGTGCTGACCACTGACCACATCCAGGCCCGCGTCCAGCGCCGCCTCCAGGGCGGGCAGCCAGTGGTCGGGCAGCACGCCACCGACGGCGGCCACGCCAATCACGAGGGAGCCGGCGCCTTGCCGGGCCGCCTCGGCGGGGGCCATGCGGGTCAGGCCCAGCGTGACCGTGGCAGCGGGAAGACTCCATTCGCCGAGCACGTCACCGGCACACCAGTCGCGCAGGCCAAAGGCGGTCTTGGCGTCGGATTTGAGCTGGGCATCGGCCAGGAACAACAGATAAGGTTTACGGAGCTGGTGCATGGATACTCACATTCAAAAAAGCAGGCTGTCATCGCACAGTCGCATGCGGGCCAAAGGCTTTGGCAGCGCTGAGAATAAAACAAATCTCCCGCCGCTGAAGGCGAAAAAGCGCGCATTTTTCGGTGTGGGAACCCAAGGGATAGGAGGACGAAGTGGCCCTGGTGAGCCTCAAAATGAGGGCTATCCCTTTGGGGGTAGAGGTGTGCTTCTTGGCGGGGAATCCGTTTATTCTTGTTCTGGCATGCCGGTTGCATGACAAATCCCATGGGCCTTACGGCTCGAAATTTGCAAGGAATAAACAATGAAACTGAAATACCTGTTCGCTATCGTTGGTTTGGCGTGTGCCGTGTCTGCCCAGGCGGCTGACTTGAAGGAGTTGCGCATCGGCACCGATGCCACTTACGAGCCGTTTGAATACAAGGCGCCGGATGGCAAGCTGGTGGGCTTCGAGGTTGATCTCGCCAACGCGATTTGTGCCGAAATGAAACGCACCTGCGTGTTCGTGGAGTCCCCGTGGGATGGCATCGTGCCTTCCCTGCTGGCCAAAAAATACGACATGATCATCTCCGGCATGACCGTCACCGACCAGCGCAAAAAGACCGTGGCCTTCAGCGACAAGATCACTGACATTCCTTACCGCGTGATTGTCAAGCGCGGCAGCGGCCTGGATGGTTCGCCCAAGTCACTCAAGGGCAAAAAAGTGGGTGTGTTGAAGGGTTCCACCGAAGCCGACTTTGCTGACAAGTACTACGCCAAAGCGGGCGCCACCGTGCAACGGTACGAATCCACGCAAGAGTCGTATCTGGACATCGTCTCCGGCCGCACCGACGCCATCGTGGGTAATCTGGTGGAAATGAAATTGGGTTTCCTGGCCAAGCCCGAAGGCAAGGGTTTTGAGTTCTCGCCGTATGAACTCAATGATCAGGTGATTCTGGGCTACGGCACGGGAGCCGCCATGCGCAAGTCGGACACCAAGCTGAAGACCGAATTCAATGCCGCGCTCAAGACCGTGCACACCAACGGCACCTACAAAAAGATCGCCGACAAGTATTTCGATATCGACGTGTACGGCAAATAAGCCGTGTGGCGCATCGTCAGGTGCGCGCGGGTCCCGCCACCAGCAACGACGCGGTCCTGCTGGTGGCCGGGGCGCTTTGGTAGGTTTGCAGCGGGTCGGCAGCTTCGTCAGGCACTGCAAACGGAATGCAATTGATGAAGAGCGAAAACAACTCTGCTTGTGAACCAATGTCGAGCTTGCGGTGAATGCTCTTGCGGTGAATCTTGATGGTGCCTTCAGACGTGTGCAAGCGCTCCGCCGTCAGCGCTGACGAGTAACCGCTGATCATGTAGAACAGCACCTCACGCTCGCGCTTGGTGAGTAGCGAGCTGGCAAAATTCTCAATCGTGCTTTGGACCTTGCGGTGCGTGAGGTTGTCGGTGTCACGCCCGTTGGCGGCCATCGTCAGCTCATGGTGTCTGGCCGCTGATGCAATGACCAGCGGCATCAGGGTATGGATGACGACCATGTCGGTGGCCTGGAACTGCGCGTGGCGAATGCTGCGCTCAATGAAAATGTTCAGCGCGCTGTCGTCATTGATTCGCCACAGCAGGTCGATCGAATCGGACAGACCGATCTGTGAGTAAAACACCCGGTAGTACTCGCTTTCGTAAAAGTCGTCGGGCGCAATGTCGCGCAACCAGTACACGCCGCTGGGGCAGCCCTGCAAAAACAGCTGGTAGTTGGGGTCCAGCGCATACGGGCCTGACAAAAATGCATCTTCCGGCAGGGTGCGTTCCTGTGGGTTGAAACGGTGCACGATGCGGCGTGGCCGCTGATGCCGGTGGAACACCATGACGCCGCCCGAATCCACCGCGCAGACCGAGCCCAGCAAATCCAGAACTGCGTCAAACCAGCCGCCCGTGCCAATGGCCGCCGTCATTTTGGCGAGCGCCGATACCAGGGCTTCAGTCAGCGGCAAACACAGGGGAGTCTTGTACACGTCTTGCATGGGCGGTAGGTTAGCAGGCGGCGTCTATGGGGTTGCAGGTGCCGGTCGACCAAACAGGTAGCCCTGATATTTGTTGCAGCCCAAGCCCGCCAGAGCGTCCCGCTGGGCGGGTGTTTCCACGCCTTCGGCGATCACGCGCAGGTCCAGGCTGTCACCCAGCGAAACAATCGCCTTGATGATGCTGGCGTCTTGCGGATCGCTCAGCATGTCGCGTACAAAAGACTGGTCAATCTTGAGTTGGTCCAGCGGCAGGCGTTTGAGCATGCTCAGCGATGAATAGCCCGTGCCAAAGTCATCCAGTGAGAAGCGCACACCCAGCGCTTTGAGCGCGCCCATTTTGGCGATGACACTCTCCACGTCATCGAGCAGTTGACTCTCGGTCAACTCCAGCGCCAGGCACAGCGGGTTGGCGCCCGCGTCAAGGAGCGCATGTTGCACCTCCTGAACAAAATCGGGCTGGCGAAACTGGCGAGCGCTGACATTCACCGCAATGGTGTAACCCGCTTTGTCGGGTGTCGCAGACCAGACGCGTAACTGGCGGCAGGCCTCTTTCAATATCCATTGCCCCAGCGGCAGGATCAAACCCGAAGACTCCGCCACCGGGATGAACTCCATCGGAGACACCAGGCCTCGTTGTGGATGTTGCCAGCGGACCAGGGCTTCCATGCCCAGGCACTGTCCGGCACTGTCCACCTGCGGCTGGTAGTAAAGCAGGAATTCGGAGGCCGCCAGAGCCCGGTGCAAATCTGTTTCCAGCGCCATGCGTGCGGTCGCCTGGGCCTGCATCTCGGTGTTGAAAAAGCGCAACATGTTGCGCCCATCGCCTTTGGCCTGGTACATGGCGAGGTCGGCTTGTTTGAGCAATTCGTCCCGACTGGACTGGTGGGGGCCGCAGAACATGGCAATGCCAATGCTCACACTGGTTTGGTAGCGCTGGGTTTCAAGCTGGTAGGGTTCGCTGAGTTTTGTCAGTATTTTTTGCGCGACCAGCTGGGCCTGCTGCACCGCTTCTTCCGGAAGCGGGCTGAGGCCTTGCAGCATCACCACAAACTCATCGCCCCCCTGGCGCGCCAGGGTGTCTTGCGCTCGGGTGCAGGTGCTCAGGCGGGCGGCTATCTGGCACAACAGCTGGTCGCCCATGTCATGGCCCAGTGTGTCGTTGAGGTCCTTGAAGTTGTCTACATCAATGAACAGCAGCGCGCCCTCCTTGTGATCTCGTTCCTGCGCCGCCAAGGTCTGCTGCACGCGTTCCATGAGGAAGCGCCGGTTGGGCAGCTTGGTCAGGGGGTCGTAAAAAGCAAGCCGATGGATGGCCTCTTCGGCCAACTTGTGTTTGCTGATGTCGGTGGAAATGCCACACAGCGCGTAGATGGAGCCATCAGGGCGGCGCAGGGGCAATTTGACGGACAGGTAGGTGTGCGTGACCGAGCCGTCCACGCTGCGGTTGGTTTCTTCTTCCTCGACCCGCTCGCCGTGCGCAAGCACGCGCATGTCGTTGTTACGCAGGTTGTTGGTGGTTGCGGCATCAAAGAATGCGCTGTCGGTTTGCCCGGTTATCTGCTCCAGGGTGCGACCAAACAACTCGCAGACTTTGCGATTTGCATATTGGTAGCACAGGCTGCTGTCCTTGATGTAAATGTAGGCGTCCACGCTGTTGAGGATGGTGTTCAGCCGGTCTTCGCTGGCTTGCAGCCGCCGGGTCTTTGCGTCCACTTCACGCCGCAGATAGGCCCCGACCCCCAAGGCCAGTGCCAACATCAGCGCCAGTGCGCCCAAGCCCCAATGCACATACAAGGGGATGACAAATTGCGGTGGGGCTTCCATCCAGCGGTTGAGCACCGTGAAATATTTCGAATCGGGCTGTGACTGCCATTCGCTCAGGTGGTGGTCGATCGCAGACAACAGGTCCGCATTACGTCCTTTGCCTGCGGCGTAAAAAAGTTGTGATGGCTGAAACAGGATGGACGTGGGCTCTAGCTTGAACCTGGCGCTGTGCAGATCGCCAAAGAAACGATTGGCGGCGGCGGCGTCCACGGTGCCCTCGGCGACTTTCTCAAACCCCTCGTTGAGCGACTGGACCGGAACCAACTCCGCCTGCATGCCAAAGCCTGCCAGCAGGTTCTTCAGGTACTCCTGCTGAATGGAGCCTGCCAGCACGGCAATGCGCTTGCCTTTCAAATCCAGTGCCGAGTTGATCGGCGTGCCACTGTGTTTGTAAAGTTGCGACCAACTCAGCAACGCAGGGGTCTGGTGCAGATCAAAAAGCCGTGCGCGCTGCTCGCTATAGGCCACGTCGGGCATGAGGTCAATGGTGCCCGCCTGCAACGCGTCCAGGCAAGCCTGCCATTCACAGGGCGTGGGGCGAAGCGTCCAGTTTTCACGTTGTGCCATTTCCACCAGCAAGTCGCCCAAGATCCCGGTGGGTTGTCCGTTGGATCCCAAAAATAATTTGGGCTCGTTCTGGTACACGCCCACCCGAACCTCGCGCGCTTGCCCCATTGCCGTAGCGCCATGAATCAATGACCACATAAGCGCCAGCGTGCACCACAGCGTGCGGGTTGACCAAAAGTGTCGATCCAATGAGAAAGTGTGCATGGCAGTGGAGCGATGAAGGAAACGGGCCGTCGGGTATTGCCGGATATTGTGAACCATGCGTTGACCTGGTTCAGGTCGCAAAGGTTGGCTGCACCGTGTAAAAGACGGGTGAGGTGAATTCAGCGCCTGGGGCAACCCGGCCGGTCTAATAGTTTTTCGATTTGATTGAATATTTAACTGCCAATGATAAAAAAATTAGTGAAATATTTGTATGAAAAAGCTGGAACATAGCGGATTAATAAATAATTCCTGGAGTCGCCCCATGTCCACCGTGCTCAATACCCAACGCCTGCCGTTCCCTTACCGCCCCGAAGCCCAAACCGTCTCCCAACGTCTGGGCTCGCTGGCCAGCGCGCTGGACTGGGCGGCGGTGGCCAAAGTGGCCACGCCCTGGGTGCATGCCGTGCGCCAGAACCCGCCGCCATTCTGGGCGATGGAAAGCCTGCTCAAGGAATACCCCATTTCCAGCGCCGAGGGCCTGGCCCTGATGCGTCTGGCCGAGGCCCTTTTGCGCGTGCCCGATGCCGAGACCGCCATTGCCCTCACCGCCGACCAGCTGGGCCGCGCCGACTTTGACAGCGCGGGCGACAAAACGCTGGCGCGCCTGAGCAGCACCGCCATTTCCATGAGCAAGAAATTTTTGCCTGACAGCGAAGCGCCCACCGGCATCTTCGCCAAGCTCGGCGCCCGCTCGGTGGTGGCCGCCACGCTGCGCGCCGTGCAGTTGCTGGGCCGTCAGTTTGTGCTGGGCCAGACCATTGGCGAGGCGATGGATGAGGCGGCATCGGCCAAACGCAAGATCAAGAACCTGCGCTACAGCTATGACATGCTGGGCGAGGGCGCCCGTACCGATGCCGATGCGCTGAAATACCTGGCCAGTTACCAGAATGCTATTCAATCCATAGCTAAAGGTGCAAGTACCACGGGGGCTTGCGAGCTAAATGATGGTATTTCCATCAAGCTCAGCGCGCTCCACCCACGCTACGAAGACGCGCAAATGTCCCGCGTCATGACCGAGCTGGTGCCGCGTGTGTGGGGCCTGTGCGAGCAGGCGGCCCGGGCCAACATCAACCTGACCATCGATGCCGAAGAGGTGGACCGCCTGGAGTTGTCGCTGGAGGTGCTGGAAGCACTGGCCGCCCAGGTGGCGCAGCACTACCCGCAGTGGACCGGCTTTGGCCTGGCCATGCAGGCCTACCAGACCCGCGCGCTGGAGCTGATCGAGCACGTCACGGGTCTGGCCCGCAAATACAAAATCCGCCTGATGTGCCGCCTGGTCAAAGGCGCGTACTGGGATGCCGAGATCAAGCGTGCGCAGGAGATGGGCTTGCCCGCCTACCCCGTGTTCACGCACAAGCACCACACCGACGTGTCCTACCTGGCCTGCGCCAAGGTGCTGCTGGACGCGCCCGACGCCATTTACCCCCAGTTCGCCACGCACAACGCGGCCACCATCGCCGCCATCCTGCAAATGGGCGCCAAGAGCGGCGCGCCGTTTGAGCTGCAGCGCCTGCACGGCATGGGCGAGGGCGTGTACCGCGAGGTGCTGAAGAACCCGCTGATTGCTTGCCGCGTCTATGCCCCGGTTGGTGCGCACAAAGACCTGCTGGCCTACCTGGTGCGCCGCCTGCTGGAGAACGGCGCCAACTCGTCGTTTGTGCACCAGCTGGCCGACGAGTCGGTCGGCATGCAGGAGCTGCTGATTTCACCCCTGCGCCTGGAGCCAGAGACGTCCTTGCCCCTGCCGCTCGAACTCTTTGGCCCCGTGCGCAAAAACAGCGCTGGCCTGGACCTGACCGTGCCCACCATGCGCCAGCCCCTGCTGGCCGCCTTGCACACCGTGCAAGTGCCCGTGGTGCCGGTGTTTGATGCCAAATTGGCCTCCAGCGCCCTGGATATGAGCGTGAGCAGCTATAAAAAGTGGAGCAAAGTGGCGGTGGCGGAGCGCGCCGCCATCTTGCGCCGCGCCGCCGATGAGCTGGAAAACCAACTGCCCAAGTTTTGTGCCCTGCTGGTCAAGGAAGCCTTCAAGACCTGGGGCGACGCCGTCAGCGAAGTGCGCGAGGCGGTCGACTTCATGCGCTACTACGCCAATGAGGCCGAGCGCATCATGGCCCCAATCGCCATGCCCGGTCCCACGGGTGAATCGAACGAGCTGCGCCTGATTGCGCGTGGCCCGTGGGTCTGCATCAGCCCGTGGAACTTTCCGCTGGCCATTTTTGCCGGGCAAGTGGCCGCGGCACTCGCCACCGGCAACACCGTGCTGGCCAAACCGGCCGAGCAAACGCCCGGCGTGGCGTTGGAGGCCGTCAAGCTGTTCCACGCGGCGGGCGTACCTGAAGGCGCCCTGCAATTGCTGCACGGCCCCGGTGAAACCGTCGGTGCCGCGCTGGTTGCAGCGCCCGGCGTGGCCGGTGTCGTGTTCACCGGCTCCACCCAGGTGGCCAAGATCATCAACCGGGCCCTGGCCGCCAAAGATGGCGTGATCGTGCCGCTGATTGCCGAAACCGGTGGCATCAATGCCATGCTGGTGGACAGCACCGCGCTGCCCGAGCAGGTGAGCGACGCCGTGGTGCAAAGCGCCTTCCGCAGCGCCGGCCAGCGCTGCTCGGCGCTGCGTCTGCTGTGTCTGCATGAGCGCATTGCCGACCATGTGATCGAGATGATCCAGGGCGCGGCGCAGGAGTTGGTCATCGGTGACCCCGCCGACCTGGCCACCGATGTGGGCCCGGTCATCGACACCGAGGCCTTCGAGGGCATCAATCAACACATTCAGCGCCTGAACTCAGAGGCAAAACAGCTTCTAGCCCCCGTCCATCATGCGCAAGAAGCTATTAAAACAATAGCAAACATGGTGACGCCCCAGGCTTTTGAAGTCAAGGCCATTGCCGACATGCAGCAGGAAATCTTCGGCCCCGTGCTGCACATCGTGCGCTGGAACGGTGACCCGCAGGCCGTGATCGACCAGATCAACGCGCTGGGCTACGGCCTGACCATCGGCATCCAGACCCGCATTGACTCCCGGGCGCAAGCCCTGGCCAAAGCCGCGCATGTGGGCAACGTCTACATCAACCGCAACCAGATTGGTGCCGTGGTCGGTGTGCAGCCGTTTGGCGGCGAAGGTTTGAGCGGCACCGGCCCCAAAGCCGGTGGCCCGCACTATTTGTACCGCTTCTGCGCGGAGCAGACGATCACGGTGAATACGACGGCCGCCGGGGGTAATGCGGCGTTGCTGGCGGGGTGAGCCTCAAGGGTTTGATCGCGGTTGTTACCGTCGAACGGGTACGCCACCTTTGCGGGTCATTCCTGCATTCACGCGCACGATGTCGGGGAAATCAACCCGACCATCATCCAACATGCGACATAAACCCAACTGCTCCAGTGCAAGAAGAATAGAGCTGGGGTCACTTTCTGAAATTTTCTCTGGCAATGGGACGTCGTTATGCGAGTTGTGCAAGGCGGCGAGCGTGTTGGCCTTTCCCCATAGATTCACAACGTCTTGCCGCTTGGCAGGCAGCGCCAACCCTTTAAGGGGGTCAAAGATGTCTTGAATCCAGGGGAAGTTTTCTGCCAATTGAGTGCGCCTGACTTCTGACGCACTGGATACGCCCTCTTTAATGGATGCTGTATGCAGTGCGTATTCAGGACCAACAAAAGTTCGTGTCTTTGAATCTACGGCAGCGGATCGCAGGGCGACCAAGAAGCTGCGTGGACTGGTGTAACCATGTGCATCGCTTAGGTGATTGGGCAGCCAGGTCCAGGTGTTTCCGCTTCTTGCTCCCCCCATTGTTTTTCCGGCAAGTTTGTGAAACAGCGCCTCTTGTCTTGATTCATTGTGTTTAGTTTCTTCGCTCAAGAAAAACAGATCGCCGCCACTGGGTGACCACTTGAAGAACTCTGATTCTTCGCAAAATCGCCGAAATGCTGCGCTGGCCTTTGTGTCGCTGGAATTCGCCAAGTACTGCCACATCAGGCCATAAAGATCGATGGTGTCCCATTCCAGCTTGACGGCAAGCGACACCAGTTTGGATGCGTCTGGGAAACGTCGGACTTCTGAATCAGCAAACAAATCGGGGCGAATAAATGCTTTGGTACGCAAGTGGGAATATTTGGAAAAGTCCAACTGTGTTTGCAGTAGCCCACGTACCAAAAGGATGGTGGACTTCCACTTATTGGCGAGGAGGTCTAATCCATCAAACGCGATTAATAGGCTTTTTCCTTCGGCGGCCAAGGCTGCATTTCTGATGTGTAGTTGCTTGGCCACCACCTCGGATTGCATATTTATCCACTCAACCTTGCTGGCCCATGTGACTGTTTCAGCCGGGATGATGTTAGGTAGGAACGCCTGAACGATCACGGTATGCCAGATATCCGTGGGCTCAACCCCAGCTTGAATCAGGGTCGCAAATTCTCTGTGGGTTGGGTAATTTCCCGTCGTGTAGGGATCAAAGCCCGTCGTTACCTCGCAAGATAACAAAGAAGGAAAGTCAAAAACATTCGCAATTAGTTCACGCCGGACAGGATCAACCAAGGTCTTTAGCCAAAAGCTTTTCCCAGCACCACGATCACCGACAACCAGCGGTCGATCTAGCGCAATGGCCTTGTAATGACCGGAGGGCATGTACATTTGCCCCGGCTCAGGCGGCATTGTTTCTGCGTGGGCGGCCTCAGGTAAAGCCTTCTCGAAAAGATTTCTGATATCTGAAGGCTTCATGTCCCTGTCTCCGGTTGCAAATCGCTTTCGATACTGGCGAACAATTCTTCAAAGGCTTGTTTGGCATTTCCTGCATCTAGTTGTAGCGTATGTTTAAGAGGGGCAAAGTTGCCGTACACACGGTCATACCAAATACAAATTGGGCGATGAGGCGCATCATCTTGAAAGGGCCCAAAGCTGAAAAGTTCAGACTGAGGCTCCTCCATTGGCGCTTGGTCGTAGAGTTGCACAAAAGCATCAAAAGCGTGTTCGCCAAACGAATCCCTGAATGCCTTTTTATCCTCCGCAGTAGGCGTCAAGGCAGAGACCAATCGCAATGAATTCCTGACACTCTTGATCGTCTCAGGCTTAATGGCCCAGTGCGAAAACAGCGCTTTGTACCCGGCCCAAGTTTGCGCGCTATCCGATGCAAAGAGATAAGAGAAAGCATCAAGTCGGGTTAATGCCACTGCAGAAATATGGTGAATCCCGGCTCGACTGTCCAATAAAACGACATCAGGGTTGACATGCTCTTCCAGCTGGGTAATGGCGCGGGCAAGCCGGTCTCCAAAAACCTCGGCAATGCCTTCCCGGTTGGGAAGGTCGGCATAGGCTCTCGATAGCTTGCTCACATAATCTTGCTCGTACAAGCCACCTGCGGCGGGAACCACAAGGATTTCGCCCCGACCAGCTACGTTCATCGGGCTGGGCTGAATCATGGCGCGCACTAAAGCGGAGTCGGCTTGGCCGACTGCATCTTCTACAAACCAATCGGTTAAACCAAAATCAGGCCATCCGGGCAGTGCCGTGTCACCATCTTCACCAAGGTCTTGGCGCACCGGCAACAACATGTTGCCAAGGCCTGGAGACTCCAGATCGAGGTCGATCACCAGGACCTTCTTACCCTGTTGCGCCAAATGCCACGCCACCATTGACAGCGCAGTAGAACGGCCCACGCCGCCTTTCAAACCATAAAAGACAAATCGGGGAGGGTGATTGGCGGGAGCGTTTGGCGGGTACAGCCACTCGCGGCCCGTCACCAGTCGATCAAGCACCATCCAGTTGGCTGGTAGCCCTTCGCAGGCGTAAGCGTCAGGCGCTTGAAAAAAAGAATCAAAGCCCTGGTCACGACCGAGAGGAATAACGAACTGCCCGGCGGCCTTGTAAAGTCCGAGCAAGTCGGCAACTTCGGCTTCACAAGCGGTAGTCCAGGAGGTCATTTCTGTACTGTTTGTAATCAGGCGTATTTGCCCTCGCAGGTCACGCACGACTACCAAATCCTCCTGGGGTAACAAATTGGCATGGGTCGTGAGCCATTGAATGAGTGCTCGCAACGCGGTGTCAAAACGAACGGTCATGGTCAAAGTCCTTCCGGGAGCATTGATTGATTAAGCAGGCGGCGAAAGCAGAGTGCATCCACCGCATATTGGGCTATGCCCGACAGTAGCTGGGAGCCGTCTTCGTAGCGGGCATTGATATCCCATCCCACAAAAGCACTTGCTGGCCCTGACAACTGAGAAGTGCCTGTTTGTGCGGCGTTGTACAGCGAAAGCAGGTCTGGCACAGACTTTATTGTCTGGTTGAGGTGCTGGCCAAAATTAGCCGTAGGTTTGCCTTTGGAATCAATTTCGAAATGATTTTGTTTAAACGCCAAGGCTTTTAACGTGCATTCAGCGCCGTACGCCCAAAGCTGCACTGCGTTGGGCAAACGTGACTGTTCGTATAACAAATCCCCATCATTGAGATGGCGTTCAGCAGCAGCTAAAAAATCAGGCATGAGTCCAACCAAAGGAGTGAGTGATGGGTGTCGCGGACATAAGACCTGTTGATGAGACTTTCGCGTCACGTGATTACGTTTTTTAGGCGCACTCTTGACGAGAGCTGATTTTAAGGCGCGAAGCAGATTGCCGACCCCGTGATCGCGATGATTCAGGGCGCGGCGCACGAGCTGCTCAGTGGCGACCCGGCCGATCTGGCCACCGATGTCGGCCCGGTGATCGACGCGGACGCATTTGAGGGCATCCAGAAGCACCTGCAGCGCCTGAATTTGGAATCAAAACCACTGCTAGCCCCCGTCCAGCAAGCGCAAGCAGCTATTAATTCAGGAGCGACTTCATCGCAGGCGCAGCGCGGCGATCCACCGGCGCAGCCCCACCTGATTGCCCCCCAGGCGTTTGAAGTCCAGGCCATTGCCGACATGCGGCAGGAAATCTTCGGCCCCGTGCTGCACATCGTGCGCTGGAGTGGTGACCCGCAGGCCGTGATCGACCAGATCAACGCGCTGGGCTACGGCCTGACCATTGGCATCCAGACCCGCATCGACTCGCGGGCGCAAGCCCTGGCCAAAGCCGCGCACGTGGGCAACGTCTACATCAACCGCAACCAGATTGGTGCTGTGGTGGGTGTGCAGCCGTTTGGCGGCGAAGGTTTGAGCGGCACCGGCCCCAAAGCCGGTGGCCCCCACGACCTGTACCGCTTCTGCGCGGAGCAGACCATCACCGTGAACACGACGGCCGCCGGGGGGAATGCGGCGTTGCTGGCGGGGTAAGTGATGGACAGACGAGCGGCCCATCGCGCTCATCTGCAATACTTGGGCGCATGAGTTTTCAGATCTTCACGCCGGTCCCCGGCGTCACCCACCTCGTGTTCAACACCATGAAGGAGCTGACCACCTCGATGTTCCGCATCGAGGAGTTCTACGAGAGTCCGCACGCGGTGATCAAGGGTCAGCTTTTCTCGGTGGATGACTTCATCAACATCTACGCCGACGACGACGGTGACATCGCCTACTTCCGCTGGTGGGATGGTTTCAACGTGCCGCGTGAAGTGGTTGATGCGTTCGAGCAGCTCTTTCGCCCACACGGCCTGACCCGGCGGGAAGAGGCTGTGCTGGCCGTGGTGCAGCAGCAAGGTGCCCAGTACCTGATTGCCACCTGCGAAGACTCCGACGCGTCCACCGTGGACCACGAAATCGCCCACGCCCGCTGGTCGGTGGACATGGCTTACCGCGCACGCTGCCGCGAGGCCATGGCGGCCCTGAAGGACAAGACGCGCCGCCTCATCGTGCGCGCCCTGCTGAAGGCCGACTACCCGGACGACGAGGCCATTCTGGAAGACGAGATCCACGCCTACCTGTTGACCGATACCAAGAAATGTCTGCGCAAATTGCTGAAGGCCGCCGACGCAGGGCAGCGCCGCAACTACCTGGCGGTGCGCAAGTTACTGAAGCAGGCTGGTCAAACGGAGGGCTGACAGATGTGACCTTTCCCCCGTCTGGACTGCCTCGTTAGTCCGTTCGGACTATTTGGGTCCCAGGGGGTAGCACGTATCATCAAAGCATATTTTTCAGGTTGTACTATGAATAACACAAAGTTGATGCGTTGGATGAAAACAGGATTGCTTGCTACCGCACTTGCCGCGGCGCAAGCGGCCAGTGCACAGGTGACTGGCGGTATCACCCTGAAAATCGACTTCACGATGGACCTGGGCGACGAGGGCCCTTTCGACATGACGATCACGTCAGGCCCCAATGCAGGGTACAACTTTCAAAGTTTCTGTCTTGAAAAGCAGGAGTGGTTCAGCGACAAGGCGGATTCCTGGGTCAAAAGTGTCTCAACTGCCACCCTGGCCGATCCGAAGAGTTACGGTGGCGTGACCAGTGACCCTTTGAGTGCTGAGACCGCCTGGTTGTTCACCCAGTACAGTAACCACAGCCTCAGCGCCTACAAGGCTGGCACACATGACAGCGCCAATTCGCTCCAGAATGCCATCTGGTATTTGGAGGATGAGATTACCGAAGACGAGTTGGGTGGCGACGCGCAAGCCCTGCTTTGGGTGGCTAACGCACAAAGGGCTGTGGGCTTGGGACAATGGTCCGGTCTGGGCAATGTTCGTGTCATCAACCTGTTCCGGGACAGCGCTTACACCGAGAACGCGCAAGACCAGTTGTTCATGACGACGGCTGTGCCGGAACCTGAAACTGTGGCCTTGCTGCTGGCAGGTCTTGGGGTGGTAGGCGTAGCCGCCCGTCGCCGCAAGAGGGCGTGATTTATTTGACGGGCACACCAACGTGCAATTGAAGGGCCCTGCGAGGCCCTTTTTTTACGCAAGTTCGGCGCAGAGAAAGGGCTTCCATCACGTCAGCTCTCTAAAATCAGTCAATGCCTCCTGACTTCCCGTCCAAACGCGCCATCTGCGCTAAATGCCTGCGTCCACAAAGCACCTGCATTTGCCCGTGGATCACACCCACAGCGCACACGGTGGAGGTCGTCGTCCTGCAGCATCCGCTGGAGGTGCACAACGCCAAAGGCAGTGCGCGCTTGCTGCACTTGAGCCTGCCACTCAGCCAGCTCGTGACGGGCGAGGTGTTCGACCCGCAAGCGCTGCAGCGTATTCTGGTGGCACCTATGCAACCGGATGCCCCAGCCCACAGTCCAAAACACGTGGTTTTGTTGTACCCCGACACGCCAGAAGATGCGGCGCTGGGCATGGCGGCGCCACCGGTTCTGGCGCCGACTTTGCTGCATGATCCTGCGCAACTGCGCCTGATCGTGCTGGACGGTACCTGGCGCAAGAGCCGCAAGATGCTCTTTCTCAATCCTCTGCTGCAGCAAATTCCCCGACTGTCGTTGCGCGACATGCCCCCGTCGCAGTACCTGATCCGCAAGGCGCACCGCCCCGACCAGTTGTCCACACTGGAGGCGACCTGCGCTGCCTTGGTGCAGCTGGAGGGAAGCCCGGCGCGGTTTCAACCTTTGCTGGATGCCTTTGATGGATTTGTGGCGCAGCAAAAGGGCTATTCGCCGAGGTAGGACAAGGCCGACAGGCTGAAGGGACGGTAGCTGATGGCCTGGCCGCGCCCAAAAGGGCATCCTGACAGTCATAGAAAACTTGGAGTTCCAACGTGTCCGTCATTTTTGACATCACCCACACCACACACTACCGTTACGCGCAGCCGGTCGTGCTGGACGAGCACCGCGTGCTGTTCCGTCCGCGTGACAGCCATGACCTTCGGGTGCTGGCCACCGACATGGAGGTGACGCCCGAGCCGGTAGACATTCGTCTGTTCCAGGATGCCTATTCCAACTCCGTGGCGCAGGTCCAGCCACAAAGTCCGTCGAATGAACTCAAGGTGGTGTGTTCTTTTTCAGTCGAACACACCGGCACCCGCGCACTCGACTTTCCGATGAA
Source organism: Rhodoferax sp. LS1R11 (assembly GCF_056521395.1). NCBI lineage: Bacteria > Pseudomonadati > Pseudomonadota > Betaproteobacteria > Burkholderiales > Comamonadaceae > Rhodoferax > Rhodoferax sp. LS1R11. Next base: position 120,593 of record NZ_JBWMAW010000012.1, on the reverse strand, counting down.
TCGGCGGGCGCAGGAATATCCGTTCGCCTATGACGATGAAGAGCGGCTGGTGCTGACGCACTACCTGCTTCCGTATTACGACGACCCCGCTGGGGTGCTGCAGGCCTGGGCAGATCAATTCGTCAAGACAGATGGTCCAACCGGGACACGCGAGCTGTTGGTCGAGATGACGCAATTCATTCGCGACACCCTGCAATACCAGGCCCGGTTCGACCACGGCGTGCAGACGCCGTATGACACATTGCGCCTGCAAAGCGGTACCTGCCGGGACTTTGCCACGCTGATGATCGAAGCGATCCGGCATCTGGGTTACGCGGCACGTTTTGTCTCTGGCTATTTGTACACCCCGTGGCTCGACAGTGGCACGGAACAAAGCACGGGTGTCGGCTCCACCCATGCGTGGGTACAGGTGTACCTGCCTGGCGCAGGCTGGATACCCTTTGACCCCACCAATAACCTGATCGGCGGGACCGACCTGATTCGTGTGGGGGTGGCGCGGCACGCCAGCTTTGCTTCGCCTGTCAGCGGCTCATGGCATGGTTTTCCGGGCGATTTTCTTGGGATGGAAGTGGACGTTCAGGTGCGAAAACGTGCCTGAACCTTTTCAATACAGAGTGACCCGGCATGCCATCAAAAAAACTTGGCATGCCACAACGACCCGCAGGAGCCCCCATGATTGACCCCCTCCCGAATGCCAATGGTGCCTTGCCAGTTGCCAGCAACCATTTGAAAATCGACTGCACGCTGGCCTACGACGTTGATGCCGCCAGCGAATTTGTTTTTTTGATCCATGCCGCAACCGGCATGGGGCAAGTGCTGATCCAGGAAAACCTGTTGATTGAACCGCCCGTGTCGTTTCGCACTTACACCGACGACCGTTCGGGCAACCGTTTCTTGCGGCTGCAGGCACAGGCGGGTCCGTTAAAAGTAAGTTACAGCGCGCTGGTGGACCGCATGATTGAACCGATCAACAAGGCGGCGCCGGAAGTGCCCGTGCACGACATACCTGACGATGTCTTGCACTTCTTGATGCCCACCCGCTATTGTGAGTCTGATCACCTGGCCCCCGATGCGGCCCAATTGTTTGCACATCTCCCCCTGGGCTACACACGGGTTCAGGCGGTTTGCGACTGGGTGCAGGCCCACATCGAATACCGCATTGGATCAACCAATGCCACGACCACGGCGCGCGACGTGTTCACACAGCGCATGGGGGTCTGCCGTGATTTCGCCCATTTGGCAGTCACCTTTTGCCGTGCGCTCAACATCCCGGCCCGGTTGGTCAGCGGCTACTGCAGCTTTCCTGAGCCGCCGCCGGACTTTCACGCTGTGTTTGAGGCCTACCTTGACGGACGCTGGGTCATGTTCGACCCTACAGGCATGGCGCCTGTGGACCAGGTGGTGAGAGTGGCCAATGGGCGCGACGCGAAAGATGTGGCGTTTGCGACCATCTTTGGCCCCGCGCGCATGGTGTCCATGAGCCCCGAAGTGACCTTGGTGGTGTGAACAAGGGCATGCGGTAATGCGCACACTTGGCCCTGCACGAGTCCGCTAGATGGGCAGGTCTGATTCCCGACGAAGTGGGAATTCCTTGTGTTCAGGTCGACTCAAAAACTTCTTGTTGTACATTCTGCGGTCTGCTTTTTTGAGCAGTGATTCGGCATCCGTCCCATCATCCGGGAAAAATGCTTCGCCGACAGAGCCACTGAAATCAGTCGGTGCGACGGCATCGTGGCCGAGCGCCATCAGTGGCGCTTTCAACGTGGTCTCAATCTGCTCGCGAACCCGCTCCAGGGCTTCCGGTGTGTCCACCCGGTCCAGCAGGACCACAAACTCATCACCCGACAAGCGTGCCACCAAGTCCTGGGAGCGCACGGTGGCTCGAAGCCGTTGGGCCACTTCAACCAGCACACGGTCACCCACACCATGACCAAAGCTGTCATTGATGTGCTTGAAGTGGTTCAGGTCAATAAAGAGGACCGCGAATCGTTCGTTGGCCTGCGCAGTGGAGGCCAGGCTGATTTTGTAGCGCAGGTGCAGCATGAAGGCTTCGCGGTTGGCCAGCCCGGTCAGGGCATCCGTCTGCAGTTGGTGTTGCATGGTCTCAAAACTCTTGGCCAATTGCCCGATTTCATCAGCCCGCGTGATGCCCACCGGCCATGCGAGTTGGCCTTCACCAACTCGCAAGGCTGCTTCAGATAGTTGTTTGAGGTCGCCCGTGACCCAACTGAGAATGCGCAGCCCAAGGGCAATGGCGATCACTGCGGCCAGCGCGCTCAATAGCGCGGTACGGATCAAATTTTCGGTGACACCCGTCATGAAGTCACTGCGGGGCAGGGCGACCACCGTAATCCACTCCAGCCCCGAGTCATCGCGCAAACGGTCAAATGCAACGTGGATCACGCGTCCGTCCGCGTTGTTGAAACTCAGGGTCTGGGCGCCTGACTTGATGCTTTGAGTGGCCAGTCGTGTCTGGACTTCAGCGTAGATGGCCTTCACCAGAGGGTTGCCACTTTGGGTTGCGCTCACGCGAGTCTTGCTGCCATCGGGCATCAATGTGACATTGGGGCTGGTTGAGGAGGCGATCAGATCGCCGTTGGGTTCGACGATAAAGGCCAGGCCGTTCTGGGACACCCGCAGTTGGGTCACAAAATCATTCAGGGCGCGCAACGACACATCGGTGGCAACCACGCCTTCAAACTCGCCGCGGGTTCCGAGAACCCGCCGTGCCCGGGTGGCGACCAGGTCATTGGTGCCAAAGTCGATGTAAACCGACGTCCAGGTCTGGTCACTCCGTGTTTCTCCGGCCTTGTACCAAGGACGTGTTCTGGGATCGAAAAACTTGCTTTCCCGCGAGTGGACCTTCAGCTCTCCGTTGATCCCTGTGAAGCGGTAAAACGTACGCGTATCCTGCGGTTTCAGCTTGATGCGCAATTCACCCTCGGTCTTGGAGCGCCGGAAAAGACCAATGCCCTGGCCTTGCCGATTGCCAAAATAGACGTAGTTGTTGGGATCCGTGTGCAGTGAGGTCGCAATCCAGAAACGGGTACGCAGGCTCTGGACGTCTGTGTCAATCGAAGGGCTGGCGGGCATGCCGTCGGGAAAGGCAGCCTCCAGTACCGCGCCGGAGCCCATGATGTGCCGGTCCACTGCCTGACCGATTCGCCCCACAGTTTCAAGCAGCAAGTGAGATGAAACCGAATCCACCGCGCGGCTACCGGCAGAGTAGGACAGACCGACGATGGTCAGCGCCAGTGCGAGTACCAACACCACATAAGGGATGGTCAAAACCTGACGAAGTGACAGTCGAAGTTTTTCTTTTTTGAACATGCTGTCAATTCCAATACGACTTTGGGTTGCCACCTCTGCCTTGCCCGGCATCTCTTCTCGGGCTGAAGCATCTACGTCTTTTGCTCTGAAATGGCCTGAAAATTATAGGTTGTTGCCGTCTTCAGGCAGCAAGTTAGCCATTTTGCGAGCTCTGTTGACGCGTGGACTGCGTATTTTTGCAGTGTTTCCTGAATACTCATTCTGTTACCGAACTTGCAAAACCCGTGGCGACTTTCCAGGACTGTCTCGGTACCATGAAATTTTTAAGGAAACCTCATGGCCATCTCCCCTCATTTCTTCAATAAGCGTGAACCTGAAGTTGCTCCTGTACGCCAAGGTGTTTCAACCCAGAATTCCGGCAGCTATGGCACCGGTGGCGCGGTCAATACCCCGTCTTCCTCGGCGCTCAATGCTGTGACTCCGGTTGAGACGCCGGTGTCCGCACCAGTTAACGAAGGCGGCAGCAAGTTGACGGTGGGTCCCAATATCAAACTCAAAGGTGTCGAAATCACCGATTGCGACACCTTGGTGGTTGAGGGCATGGTGGAGGCGACGATGGATTCGCGTGTGATCCAGATCTCGGAACGCGGCGCTTTCAAAGGCTCTGCCGAGATCGATATTGCTGAAATTCATGGTCAGTTCGACGGCAACCTGACTGTTCGCCAGAAGCTCACCATCTACGCCACAGGCAAAGTGACTGGCAAGATCCGCTATGGCAAGGTGGTGATTGAAGAAGGCGGGCAACTCACTGGCGATATCCAGTTTGGAGCAGTTCCTGCCACCCAGGCTAGCCGAATCGAAAAATCAGGCTTGTCCGTCGCCGCATAGCCGTCGTATTGGTTTGCGCTCAGCGGGGCCACCAAGCATGATGGCCCTCAAGTTCTCCTCATTTGTGCCGAAGAGTTGCCATAGCGGTAGTTGCTTTCGACAGCCGCATCAGCCCACTCGCAGGGTGACATGAGGAACATCATTGATGGAAACTGGCAAACCAAGCCTACTTACAACGCCCGTCGCCTTGTTGGGTGATCGGGTTCTTCTGGTCGCTATCGGGATCAGTGCCGTGGCCAGTGTGATTCTGGGATTCCAGTTTGTGGATTCCGGGCTGGCCATGGGTGCCACGCTGGCGCTGGTGGTTGCAGCTGGGTTGGTCTATGCCAGCGCAGCTGCGACGTTGACCAGCCGATGGGTGCTGACCTTTGTTCTGGTCAGTCTGGTGGCCCTGCATATCCAGCTGTCACGGGGCATGATCGAGTTCCACTTTGGTGTGTTCGTGGCATTGGCATTGCTGTTGGTCTATCAGGACTGGCGTACCATTGTTTTTGGCGCTGCGCTCTTTGCCGTGCACCATGTGTTGTTTGATCGGCTGCAGGCGTCTGGCCTGGGCCTCTTCTGCCTGACCGAGCCGGATTTTGGACGGGTCATGCTGCATGCGCTGTATGTCGTTGTTCAGTCGAGCGTTGAAATCGTACTGGCATTGAGCATGGCGAAAGCGGCCCGCGAAGGTGATGAATTGGCTGCCCTCGTGGCATGGGTCAACCGCAAAGAAGGCATTGAGCTCGATATGGGCGGTGTGTCGGTGCACACCGCAGCGGGCGAGGCCCTCAAGAAGACGCTGGAGCGCATGAACTCGGCGGTGACGGCCGTTCGAACCGGCGCGGCCAGCATTGAGATCGCTTGTGCCGAGATTGCCAGCGGCAACCACGACCTGAGTGCCCGGACCGAACAGACGGCCAGCAATTTGCAGCGCACGGCCTCCAGCATGGATCAACTCACCAGTACCGTCAAACAGTCGGCCGACAACGCACGCCAGGCCAATCAACTGGCCATGAGTGCCAGTTCTGTCGCCGTCAAGGGCGGCGATGTGGTGGCCCAGGTGGTCAGCACCATGAAGGGCATCAATGAGAGCTCGCGCAAGATTTCCGACATCATCAGCGTGATTGACGGCATTGCCTTTCAGACCAATATCCTGGCGCTCAATGCGGCGGTAGAGGCAGCCCGTGCCGGTGAGCAAGGCCGCGGCTTTGCGGTAGTGGCCAGCGAGGTGCGATCGTTGGCGGGCCGTTCGGCGGAGGCTGCCAAGGAAATCAAGTCGCTGATTAACGCCAGTGTGGAACGTGTGGAGCATGGCAGCACCCTGGTTGACCAGGCTGGCACCACCATGACGGAGGTGGTCAACAGCATCCGTCGTGTCACTGACATCATGGGTGAGATCAGCGCGGCCAGCAATGAGCAGGCCTCCGGCGTGTCCGAAGTGGGCGACGCGGTGACGCAAATGGACCAGGCCACCCAGCAAAATGCGGCACTGGTCGAAGAAATGGCGGCGGCTGCGAGCAGCCTTAATTCGCAGGCCCAGGATCTGGTGCAGACGGTGGCGGTGTTCAATGCCGGCAGTGGGCCGGTCGCGCCACGCGCCATGCCGAAAGCGCCCGTACGGAGCGCACCGCCTCCAAGGTTCGCACCGGCGAGACCCGTTTCTGCCATGCCTGCGTTACGCGCTGCGCCCAAGCCCGCGGTCCCCAAGGCTCGGCCGGTGGAGACCAAGGCAGCGCAACCGGCGCTGGCGGCGGCGGGTGGGGATTCCGATTGGGAAGCCTTCTGACGCGCTGGCCTGGTCAAGTTGACTGGTGAACCCGCTCGGCGAGTGGCGCGGTGGCGATGGCTGTATGTTCTACTTGAGCGCCTCAACTCAAGAGCCATAGCCCCTTGCTGTACATGAATCGTCATGTTTAAGAAGTTTTTTCGCCGAAAAGACGCGCCAGTCACTCACTCGTATCCGCGTCCTGGACATCAGAACCCGTTGCGTGATTTCCCAACCATGGACCGGGCCGCTGAACTGCTGACCGCGCCCTCGGCCCTGATGCAGCTGAGCATGGACGAAGCCAGTGTCATCGTCCGCTACATGCGCCCCAGGCTGATTCCGGAAGGCACGGTCTTCATCCGGGAGGGAGACGACAAGAGCACGGATTTCATGGCGCTGATTCTGGACGGCGAAGTGACCGTGGAGAGTATTGTGGTGAGCCGTGTCTCTCCGATCACGGTCACGGTCATGGGTCCCGGCAGCATGCACGGCGAATTGGGCTTGATCGACGGACTGCCCCGCTCGGCATCCTGCACCGCCAGTTCCGTCGTGTGTTGTGCCATCTTGACCCGTGAGGGGATGCAGCAACTATTGGGCGACGACCCCGCCATTGGCGCCAAACTGGTGATGGCGATCGCCATGCGCATTGGGGACCGGCTGCGTGACAACACGGAAAAATTGAAAAAATACGTGCAACTGACCAAGGCCTTGCAACAGGAAATCAATCACTGGAGGCCGCAATAGCGTTTGCCATGCCGCGTGTTCGTACCGTGTTGTCCAAAGCTTCGGCCCTTGCGGTTTTGGTGCTCGCCATTGTGGCTGCGCTCATGCTGTGGCTGGTGGACCCGATCCCGGTGCAGAACCTGCGCCTGGCCCAGTTTGACCAGTTCCAGCGCTGGCAACCGCGCATGCAAACGCAGTCTGCCGTGCGTGTGGTGGATATCGACGAAGCCAGCCTGAAGGCTTATGGGCAATGGCCGTGGCCGCGTACCCGCATGGCAGAACTGGTGCAGCGCCTGCATCAGTCGGGCGCTTCGGTCATCGCGTTGGACTTGTTGCTGGCAGAGCCGGATCGCACCTCCCCGCGGGCCATGGCGCAGCTGTGGCAAAACCCCCAGGTCAGTGCGCTTCTGAAAGAACTGCCCGACCATGACGAGGTGCTGGCCAGCGCGATGGTTGGCAACAACGTGGTGCTGGGCACCAGCTTGTCGCATGAAGGTGGCCCCGCCCATTCCGTGGTGAGGCCCGTCGGATCGTCGCTGGCACTGCCTTACCGCATCATCAGCAGCGGTGATGCCCAGGCGCCGTCGCAGTGGCTGGACGAATTTGACAGCGTGGTCTGGCCGATGCCGGTGCTGCGCGCCAGCGCAGCCGGTTTGGGGGCGATGAATTTTGCAGCCGACAGTGATGGCGTGGTCCGCCGCGTGCCCCTCATGATGGGGCTGGGCGGGCAGATGACGCCCTCTTTGAGTGCTGAAGCCCTGCGCGTTGCACAAGGTGCCCGCAACTACCAACTGCGTAGCAATGAGGCTGGCGTTCAGGCGGTGCGTATTGGCCCGCTCACGGTGCCCACCAATGCCCGAGCCGAAATCTGGCTGCATTACCCGGCCTCACCGTCAGCGCATTTCCTCTCCGCTTTGCAGGTTCTGAATGGTCAGGTGGGCTTGGCCGAGTTGCAGGGACACATCGTGCTGGTGGGGAGTTCAGCCGCCGGTTTGACTGACTTGCGTGTCAACCCCATGGGCCAGTTGATGCCGGGCGTGCAGGCTCACGCACTGGCGCTGGAGCAGGTACTCTCCGGCCAGCAATTGCAACGCCCGAGCGGGGCTGCAGGCATTGAGGCGCTGGTTCTGGTGTTCGGTGCTTTCCTGGTGGGATGGGTGGCGTTGGTGGCGCCAGCCCGTTGGTCAGCCTTGCTGGCCGCCGCCGTTTTGGCCTTGCTCCTGGGCGGGGCCTGGTATGTGTTTGTGGCGGAGCATCTTTTGCTCGACGCGATCAACCCGGCGCTCGCGATTCTGTTGAGTTTCATCCTGGCCAGCGGGGTGCACCACTATGCCAGTGAGCGTGAGCAGCGCTGGATTCATCAAGCTTTCTCGCGTTATGTCTCCCCCAACCGGGTGGCGCATCTCATGGCGCATCCGGAGCAACTGCAGCTGAGTGGGGTGCGCCAGGTGTGCAGCTTTGTTTTTACCGACTTGCAGGGCTTCACCAGCATGATGGAGCGCAGTGACCCGGCGCAGGTGGTCACGCTGCTCAATGACTACCTGGATGCGATGCTGGACATTGTTTTCAAGCACGAGGGCACGCTGGACCGCATCATGGGGGACGCCGTGGTGGTGCTGTTCTCGGCCCCCGTTCAGCAAACGGACCACCGTCAGCGCGCGCTGGACTGTGCGCTGGAAATGGATGCCTTTGCCTCCCGTTACGCCCTGCAACTGCAGGCGCGGGGCGTACCGTGGGGCCATACCCGCATTGGCGTCCACAGTGGCGAGGTCATTGTTGGCAATTTCGGTGGCAAGACCCTGTTTGATTACCGGGCGCTGGGCGACCCCATCAACACGGCCGCGCGGCTGGAGAGCGTCAACAAAAAACTGGGTACGCGGGTGTGCATTTCACAGGCCATTCTGGAGGGCTGCCCCGGCGCCACGGTACGCGCTGTCGGGCGCCTGGTCCTCAAAGGCAAGAGCCAGCCTTTGCAAGCCTATGAGCCAGTCACCCCCACGCAAGGGGCGGCTTACGCAGCGTCCGCGGATTACGCCGCTGCGATGCACTTGCTGCAACCGGGGCCTGATCAACAACCCGGGTTGGCACTTGCAGCGTTCGAGGGGTTGGCCGCGAGTTGCCCGCATGATCCGCTGGTGCAGTTGCACCTGCAGCGGCTGCGTGAGGGGGCGACGGACGATTTGCTGGTGCTGGCCGAAAAATAGGCCAGCGCCCGTCAGCGCAGGGTGACTTCCACGCGCCGGTTGCGGGGCTCGGCCACTTCGTCCGGGGTGGTTGCCAGCAGGTTGCGCTCACCGTGGGACTCCACGGTCAGCACCGCCTCCTGCAGACCCAGGCCACGCAACTGCTCCGCAATGACGCCAGCCCGCTTGAGCGCCAGCGCTTCATTGCCTTCGGCGTTGCCCTGGGTGTCGGTATGCCCGATCACGGACATGTCGACTGCCGTGCGCTCCTTGGCGCGCACCACGATGCGTGACAGGAGGGCTTTGGATTCCACGGTCAGTTCGCTGCCACCACTTTCAAAATAAAGCAGAAACTGCTCCGGCAGGGCCGGGCGTGCACTCATGGCCGCGCCGAAATCACGCGCCAGCTGGTCCTTGCTGACTTCAAACGGCGCTTTGCTGCCATCCAGTGCCGCACCGGTTTGGGCTTGCGTCAGGACTTGTTCGCCGCCTGCGCCACGCACGGTCACCTGGCCGACGCTGCCGTCCGGGCTGGGCAGCAGCACCACATAGGAGCGGGACGCGCATCCCGCCAGAAGCAGCGCCAGGAGCACGGCGCTTGCCGTCAACGTTGACTTGAGGGGCTGGTTCATGGAGTGGCCTCTGTTTTGACGACAAACTGCGTGCCGCGCACACCAATGATGCCGGCCGGTGTCTTGACGGTCACGGCATCGGGCTTGAGTTTGGCGATGACGCCCGAGACGTAGTTGAGGCTGCCCTTGCCCAGCCGCACGCCCAGCTTGAGTTCGCCTTGCGCGGGTGAATAGAGGTACTCGTCCACGGTCAACTCCGTATCTGGCCCGAACGACATCACCGTGCTGTCCTTGAAGGTCACCCCCATCGTTGCGGCCTCCATGGTCTTGAGTTGGCTGCCCAGCAGAACTGAGGTGCCCGGCTGTGCTTTGAGGCGTTGCCCGGCGGTCGTGACCCAGGCCTCACCCGTCACGGTTTTGACGTAGCCCACGGGCTCGGCCTGCGCCAGAGCCCCCCATGACAGCGCCGACAGCACAAGGCCCGCCAACGGGTTCCAACCCAACAGTTTTTTATTCATTGCATGCTCCCATAAAAGCGTATTTTCACTTATCAGTCATGCAGGACGTTCAATTCTGAATAGGTGACGGCAAAGCTTTGCAAGTTGGTGAAACGGTGGCACCAACGCCCGGTGTGACTCTGACCCGCAAATGCTGATGTGCGTTAGGAGTAAACGATGAAAATCTTCCCCACTGAATTCGACGGCCAAACCATTCGCCGCGTGTACGACGAAGCCACTGAAATCTGGTGGTTTTCGGTTATTGACTTGGTGCAAGTGCTGACGGACAGCGAAAATGCGCGCGATTACTGGTTCAAGATGAAGCTGCGTGTCAAGGTGGAAGACGGGGCTGAACTGTCGACATTTTGTCGACAGTTGAAATTGCCTGCGGCAGACGGCAAGCAGCGGCTAACTGGCGGGAATGGGAACTCAATAGGAAGGTTCGCCCGTCAGTGATGGCTGAAATTTAACGTGCCACCCCCAGCAACCACGCCTCAATCTCCTGCACGGCAGCATCTGTGGCGGCCGTCAAGGCGCGCACACCGCCGGGGGCATCTGAGGTGAGCGCAGGCCGCTGAATGACAACGCTGCGTTGGGCTACCAGTTTTTCACCCGCGGGGCTGGCCCGCGTCAAGGTAGCGCGCAGGCGCAGCAGCCCGGTGCTTTTGTCAACCGCCTCAAACAGCTGGCTGAACTCTTCAAGCTCAATGCGCAGTGTGAGAGGGGGTGTTGCATCGGGCAGGCTGCTCTCACCTGCATTGAGCAAGACGTGGCTTTGACCCAGGTGTTCGCGCAGCCGATGGCGAATCAGCTGGGCCGGGGTCATGCTCCAGCGCGCCAGGGCGTAGGGCCTCAATTGCTGGTCGTTGGTGTAGACCAGCCGGTACAGGACGGCCGTGTCGTCCACTGCGGGGCTGGCCTCGATGTCGGCCACGGCCAGCGGAGGCAGGTTGACCGCGGGCCTGGGTGACGACTGGGGTGATGACTGCGTTGAGGGTGCCATCAGGCTGCCCGGGCCAAAGTCGTAGATGGCGGGGCGCACGGCTTTTTGCGGCAGGGCACAGCCCGTCAAGGCTGCAATAATTATGAGAAAAGTGGCTCTAGCCCAGGTAGGACGTGCGCTAGCAGCTATTAAATAGATAGCGTTTCTCATGGTTTTCCTGTTCTTGTAGAAAACCCGGCCTCACCGGGTCCGGGCAATTGGGGCCCATTGCCAATGATCAGTGACTGCGGGTTGTCGTTGACGGCGTCGAGTACCTGGGTCACCGATCGCGCGGTGCGAGCGGTTTCGTCCATGACACGGTGGAGCTTGGGCAGGGTGGAGGAGTTCAGGGTCTGGCCCGTGGCGGCCAGCGTGTTGACGCCCTGGGTCAACTGGTCCAGCGTGCCGCCTTTTTCATTCATGCGCTCGGTCACGCGTTTGAAGGCCAGGGCGGAGGCGCGGGCCTCATCGGCGCTGTCGCCTACGCGGTCCGACGTGGCCTGCAGCTTTTTCAGGGTGGCGCTGGACTCTTGCGCCAGTTGCGGCAGCATCTTGTCTGCCCGGTTTGAAAACGCCTGGACGCTGGCGGCGGCCTGGCCCATTCCGTCAATGGCGCCCATCAAACGTGCCTGGTTGTCAGGCGCGAGCAGCAGGTTGACGCGACGGCTGGTTTCATCAAGTTGCAGCAGAATGCTGGCGCCCTGGTCGGACAGCCTGGACAGCAGGCCGGGCCGCATGGGAATGCGTGTGGGTGCAGCGGTCGCGGCGGGCAGGCCCGCTTTGGCTGCGGCGCTGTCGTCGAGCTGTACAAACGCCAGCCCGGTGACGCCCTGAAAACCCAGGGTGGCAAAGGTGGCGGTACTGATGGGCGTTGTCTCGTCAATGGCAATGTGGACCAGCACGTTGCCCGGGGTCTGGGGGTCAAACCCGATGTCGGTGACCTTGCCCACGTTCACGCCCTTGAAGCGCACGGCCGCTTGCGGTTGCAGGCCGGTCACGGCCTCGGCGCTGGAGAGTTCGTAGACCCGCAGTGAGCGGGTGTCGCGGGTCAGCCAAACGGCCATGCTCACGAGCAGGGCCAGGAGCAGCAGCACAAAGCTGCCAGCGGCGAGGGCGTGGGATTTGTTTTCCATAAATGTCCGTTTCTACAGGGCCGACGCTTGGCCGGGCAACAAGGCACTGGCGCGCTGGCCCCGTTCACCGAGGAAGAAATCATGAATAAAGGGATGCGGATGGGCCATGACCTCCCGCGGCGACCCGTTGGCAATGATCTTTTTGTCGGCCACTACCGCAATGCGGGTGCTGAGTTCAAACAGCGTGTCCAGGTCGTGCGTGACCATTACCACGGTCAGCCCCAGTTCGCCGTGCAGGGACTTGAGCAGCGCACAAAAGGCGTCCGCACTGTCCGGGTCCAGCCCGGCCGTGGGTTCGTCCAGCAGCAGCAGGGGCGGGTCCATCACCAGCGCACGGGCCAGCGCCACGCGCTTGACCATCCCGCCGGACAGATCTGCGGGCATTTTGTGGGCCTGTGACGGGTCCAGGCCCACCATCTGCAGCTTGACCATGGCCACATCCCGAATCAGTGCGGCGGGCAGGGTGCCCAGTTCGCGCAGCGCAAATGCAATGTTCTCCAGTACCGTGAAGGCCGAAAACAGCGCGCCGTGCTGGAACAGCATGCCCACGCGGCTGGCCGCCCCCTCGTTGCCCAGCTCAGACGCGGGCTGGCCCAGCACAGTGACGCGGCCGCGGGCTGGCGTTTCCAGCCCCAGTATCTGGCGCAGCAGCACGGTTTTTCCGCTGCCTGAACCGCCCACAATGGCCATCATCTCGCCCGCGTCGATGGTGAGGTCCAGGCCCTGGTGGATGACGGTCTCCACCCCTTGCGTGTGAAACACGGACCAGAGTTTGTCTATTTCGACCACGGGCTGGCTCATAGGCCAATGTCCTTGAACACCACCGCAAACAGCGCGTCCACCAGGATCACCATGGTGATGGAGGTCACCACCGAGGCGGTGGTGCCTTGCCCCAGGCTTTCGGTATTGGGCTTCACGCGCAGACCGTAGTGACAGCCAATCAGGGCGATCAGCAGCCCGAACACGATTGATTTGGAGATCGCCAGCGTGAGGTTGGCGACCTGCACCGCGGGCGGCAGCGCGGCAAAGAAATACGCCGGGGTCACGCCCATCACCAGGTCTGATGCCAGCATGCCGCCCAGGAGTGCCGCCAGCGTGGTCCACACGGTGAGCAAGGGCATCGCTATGGCCATGGCCATGGCGCGCGGCAAGACCAGGCGAAACCCCTTGGGGATGCCCATGACCCGCATGGCGTCGAGTTCTTCGGTGACCCGCATCACCCCAATTTGTGCCGTGATGGCGGAGCCGGAGCGGCCCGCGATCAGGATGGCTGCCAGCACCGGCCCCAATTCCCGAATGAGGGAGATGCCCAGAATGTTGACGATGAAAGCATCGGCGCCAAATTGCCGCAACTGCTGCGACATCAGGTAAGCCAGCACCACGCCGATCAAAAAACCGACCAGCGCCGTGATGGGCAGTGCCGTGGCGCCAATGTGGAACAGGTGGCCCGACACGTCGCGCCACGGACCTTTCCCCGGGGCGCGCAGCAGGCGCCAGGTGTCCAGTAAAAGCTGCCCCATCAACCGGATGAGTCCGCTGACATGGTCCAGAAGAAACAGGACCTTGCTGCCCAGCAAAAGAAACACTTGCCATCCCGAGGGACGTGAGGTCACCGGTGGCGGTATCGAAAACTGGGCCACCCGGGCCAGCATGGTGCGTTGGCCGTCGAGCAAGAAAAGATGTTTGGGCCATTGATGGTCCCACGCGTTCCACAGCACCTGGGCACCGGTGTGGTCCAGCTTTTGAAGGGAGCGCAAATCCCAGGGATGGTCCGCTGCACCGGCGTTTGATGGCGTTTTCAACGCGCCTTGAATCTGCGACCACACCACGGGATCGGCCAAGCGCGTCGCCGTCCAGCAACCCGACACCACGACGCCGGAACCTTCTGGCGTCATGTGGGGGGTGATGCGTGGGGTGTTGTCCTCCATGGAGGGGCGCGGGCTCTCAAAAGTGGAGTGAACATCGTAACGCCAAAGACCTGCTTTCCCGTTGACACGGGTCACATGACGGATGCGGCAAAATGACCCAAACAGGAGACAACGTGAGCAACGTCATTTTTTCATCAACGTCCGAACTCGGCGTAGAACAGCGCGGCCCGGTTTTGTGGCTGACCATCACCCGCGAAGAGCGGCGCAATGCCATGAGCCATGGCGTGCTGGCGGGCATGGCGCAGGCCATCCTGGCCGCGCAAAGCCAGCGTGACATCCGCGCCATCGTCATCACAGGCGCCGGCACCAAGGCGTTTTGTGCCGGGGCTGACCTGCAGTCGGCCCAGGCCTTCACCACCGACTATTCCGAACCCCATGGCCATCTGGCGCAACTGCTGCGGGCCGCCCGGGCCAGCTATGTGCCTTTGATTGCCCGCGTGAATGGCGCCTGCATGGCCGGTGGCATGGGGCTGATGTCGATGTGCGACATGGTCGTGGCAGCCCGCCATGCGGTGTTTGGCCTGCCCGAGGTCAAGGTGGGGGTGTTCCCGGCCCAAGTGCTGAGCGTCTTGCAGCACCTGATTCCGCGGCGCACCTTGAACGAGATGTGCCTGACCGGCGAGCCCATCACCTCCGCCCAGGCGTTGGACGCGGGCTTGGTGAACTATGTGGATGACGATGTGGATGCCAAGCTGCAGTGGCTGCTGGACCGCATGCTGGACAAATCACCGGCCGCCATCCGCCGGGGCCTCTACACCCTCAAGAAAGTCGAAACCATGGCGTTTGAAGAGTCCATGTCGTTTACCGAGAGTCAGATTGCCCTGTTTACCCTGACGGCAGATGCCAAAGAGGGCCAAAAAGCATTCCAGGAAAAGCGCAAGCCGAACTGGGTCGGACATTGAGCACAACACACCCATGAGCACCACCTTCGACTACATCATCATCGGCGCCGGCACGGCCGGTTGTCTGCTCGCCAACCGACTTTCGGCCGACGCGACCAAGCGAGTTCTTCTCATTGAAGCCGGGCGCAAGGACGACTACCACTGGATTCATATTCCGGTGGGCTACCTGTATTGCATCGGCAACCCGCGCACCGACTGGCTCTTCAACACCGAGCCCGAAGCCGGGCTGAACGGCCGGGCGTTGCGTTACCCGCGCGGCAAAACGCTGGGCGGCAGCAGCAGCATCAACGGCATGATTTACATGCGGGGTCAGGCGCGTGACTACGACCAGTGGGCGAAGCTCACCGGGGATGACGCCTGGACCTGGGACCAGTCCCTGCCGTACTTCAAATTGCATGAAGACCACCACAAAGGCGCCAACGCCTTGCACGGCGCGCGTGGCGTGGCGCCGGAGTTGATGCGTGACGATGCCACGCCCTACCGCAAGGTGTTGCGGCACCGCAATGCCGGAGGCGAGTGGCGGGTTGAAAAGCAGCGTTTGCGCTGGGACGTGCTGGACGCGTTTTCGCAGGCCGCGCAGCAAGCGGGCATCCCGGCCAGTGAGGACTTCAACGAAGGCAGCAACGAGGGCGTGGGCTATTTTGAAGTCAATCAAAAAGCCGGTTGGCGCTGGAATACTGCCAAGGCCTTTTTGCGACCCACCTGTTACGGGCGTCCCAACTTCGAGATGTGGACCTCGGCCCAGGCGAGCAAGCTGTTGTTTGAAACGCAGGCCGATGGCAGTCAGCGTTGCACCGGCGTGCAGGTGTGGGCGAGTCATGAAATGGTCACGGCCAGCGTGATGGGCGAGGTCATCCTGTGTGCGGGCAGCATTGCTTCGCCCCAGTTGCTGCAACTCTCCGGCGTCGGTCCGGCGGCGCTGCTGCAAAAGCATGGTGTCGACCTGGTGTTGGATGCGCCGGGCGTGGGCGCCAACCTGCAGGACCATTTGCAGATTCGTGCGGTCTTCAAGGTGGACGGCGTCAAGACGCTGAACACGCAGGCCAACTCCCTGTGGGGCAAGGCCATGATCGGGCTCGAATACGCGTTCAAGCGTACCGGCCCGATGAGCATGGCGCCGTCGCAACTGGGCGCGTTCACGCGCAGTGACCCGGCGCAGCCTTATCCCAACATCGAGTACCACGTGCAACCGCTCAGCCTGGACGCGTTTGGCGAGCCGCTGCACGGCTTCAATGCATTCACCGCCAGCGTGTGCAACCTCAACCCCACGAGCCGGGGCACAGTCCAGATCAAGAGCGGCAAGTTCGAGGATGCACCGGCGATTGCGCCCAATTACCTCAGTACCGATGCCGACCGCAAGGTGGCGGCCGATTCGCTCCGGGTCACGCGCAACATCGTGGCGCAGCCTGCCTTGGCCAAGTACCAGCCCCAAGAATGGAAGCCCGGCACCCAGTTTCAAAGTGACGAGGATCTGGCCAAACTGGCGGGCGATATCGCCACCACGATCTTTCACCCCGTGGGCACGACCAAGATGGGGGCTCAGAATGACCCGATGGCCGTGGTGGATTCAAGGTTGCGTGTGCGCGGAAAAGGCGGGTTGATTGCTGGCCTGCGTGTGGTGGATGCGGGCGTGATGCCCTTGATCACCAGTGGCAACACCAACTCGCCCACGTTGATGATTGCCGAGAAGGCCGCGCAATGGATTGTTGAAGACGCCGCTTTGCGTGCCAAAGGGTAAATCCTCAGAGGGTAAGTCCTGATGTGGCACCCCGATTTTTTGCTTACATTATTGCCAATCGTCAACGAGCCTCAGGCTCGCTGAAGGAGAGAGGCCCAGGAGACAAAGCCCAATGGGCAAACTAAAAATAGCGCATCCGCAAGCAGCTGCGTTTTGATAAGGCACCGGTAACCCCGGTGCCTTTTTCAGTTTAAACAGCCTGTAGTCCCCGTATTCATTGCGCAGGCAGCTATCAATATCAGAGCATTTTCCGCCTGTGAGTGAGTGAGACAATGGCCTGATGGAAATGTTGATTGTGTCGTTGGCCTCCCTCCTGGCCGGGTTTGTGGACTCCATTGTGGGCGGCGGTGGCCTGATTCTGGTGCCCGCTCTGTTTGCAGCCTTTCCCGCCTCCCATCCCGCCACCTTGTTTGGCACCAACAAAGGCGCCTCGGTCTGGGGCACCGCCTTTGCCACCTTGCAATTCAGCCGCCGCGTGGAGATGCGGTGGGCGGCCCTGCTGCCTGCTGCCGCTGCGGGTTTTGTGGCCTCTTTTGCGGGAGCATGGCTGGTCACGGTCGTGTCACCTGACTACCTGCGCAAGGTGCTGCCTTTTATCTTGCTGGTGGTGCTGGTGTACACCCTGTTTAAAAAGGAGTTGGGGCGAAACCACACGCCGCAGTTTGCCGGTGCCAAAGAAGCCTGGGTGGCGGCAGGCATTGGTGCAGTGATCGGGTTTTATGACGGATTTTTTGGACCCGGTACGGGCAGCTTTCTTGTTTTTTTGTTTGTGCGTTTGCTCGGCTACGACTTCCTGAGCGCTTCGGCTTCTGCCAAGCTGATCAATACCGCGACCAATGTCGCAGCGCTCATTCTCTTCTCCGTCAAGGGTCACGTCTGGTGGCATTTTGTGGTGGGCATGGCGGTAGCCAACGTGGTTGGCAGCTTGTTGGGAACGCGCATGGCACTCAAGCACGGCACCGGTTTTGTCCGTGTTGTCTTCATTCTGGTGGTCAGTGCATTGATTGTGAAAACCGGGTATGACGCGTTCGTGCGCTGAGTTGCCCCGAGGCTCCGTCAAGCCTTGCTGTTCGCTCACGGTATCATCGCGCCGACCCTGGTGATTGTGGGAGGGTTTTGGATCACGTTGGAGATTAACCTTGCGGTACAAAGAATCAAAAGAACAAAGTGCGGAATTGCTGCGACAGGTGCTCACCTTGATGGGGCAGCACGATGCCGCCTTCAATCCGGTGTCCTTTGCAGTCTGGTATGAATTTGCAGCTGGCATCAATGCCCGCCTGGCACAGGCCCTCAAAAGCGCGATGCAGACTGAGCCACGGCTTGGAAATGACACGCTGGCACGCCTGTACCTGGCGTATGTCGCCCAGGTCGATCAAGTGGACATGCAACGCATTAGCGGAGAGTTGCAGCGCATGATGGCAGGGATCTCTGACAGCGCAGCCCGCACCGGCGACCGGGCGGGGGCCTTCAGTGATCAGCTTGACGGTTTGTCGGTGGCTCTCAAAGCCAATGATGCCCAGGCCATGACGGACCTGGTCGTGGCGGCCCTGGCTGGCACGGCACAGATGAAAACCTCGGCCCAGGAACTGAAGGCGCAAGTCGCTTCCAGTCGCCAGGAAATTGAACGTTTGCAGGTGGACCTGGTCCGCGCACGCGACGAGGCTGTGCTGGACCCCTTGACCCGCGTGTTGAATCGCAAGGGTTTTGACCAGGAGCTGGCCTCCCTGCTGGAGGAGCCGCTCCTGCCCGAACGCGAACATTGTCTGATCATGCTGGACATCGATCATTTCAAGAAGGTGAACGACACGCACGGTCACGTGATGGGCGACAAGGTCATTCAGGCCTTGGGCGAAGTCTTGCGCAGCTGTGTGGCCGACAAGGCCCACGCGGTGGCCCGGTATGGCGGCGAGGAGTTTGCCGTTCTATTGCCGAATTGCACGCTGGACTACAGCTTGCAACTGGCTGAAAAAATCCGCCAACGGACCAAGGACATGAAAATTCGCGACCGCCGTACCCAGGAGGTGGTGTTGACGGTCAGCATCTCGGGTGGTCTGGCGGCGATGCAAGTCGGCGATGACGCGTCCGGGCTCATCGCGCGCGCGGACAGCGCCTTGTACAAATCCAAGCAAGCCGGCCGGGACCGTATTACCTGCGCTTGAGGCCTGGTGCGCTGGCGGCTTTGGCTGCTGGTGTTGCGGTCTCTGGCGAGCCGGGTGGCCAGGGCATGTCATCAAGAGAACGGGGTTTGCCAAGAGGTGCAGTCGCTTTGCCTGTGCGCACAGCCTGAAAGTCCTCGGTGCTCGGGTACTGGTTCATCAGCCAGTAGTCAAAAATGCGGCGTGCGATGGGGGCGGCACTCTGGCCGCCAAAGCCGGCATTTTCTACAATCATGGCCAATGCGATCTTGGGTTCTTCCGCGGGTGCGAAGGCCATGAAAAGCGCGTGATCACGAAGCCGTTCATCGATTTTGGAGGCCACATACTTTTCATTCTGCTTGACCTGAAACACTTGCGCTGTTCCGGTTTTACCCGCGCTGGTGTAGCCTGCGCCGCGAAAACTGCTGCTGGAGGTTCCCTCGATGTTGACGCCCACCAGTGCTTTTTTGATGATGGCAATATTGGCTGGTTTGGCAATGACTTCGCCCATGGATTGCTGCACCGTCGTGCTGGGCGCGTGGGTCATGATGTCCACCACCTCCTTGACCAGGTGGGGCTTCATCTTCATGCCGTTATTGGCCAGTGTGGCAGTGGCACTTGCCAATTGAAGCATGGTGAAGTTGTTGTACCCCTGGCCAATGCCCAGTGAGATGGTTTCGCCCGAATACCATTTTTGATGCTCGGGCCGTTTGTAGGCCCGGCGCTTCCATTCCGTGGACGGTAGCAAACCGCGGACTTCGCCAAAAATGTCAATGCCGGTCAATTCGCCAAAACCGAATCGTTGCAGCTGGTCATGGATGGTGTCCACCCCCATGTCGTTGGCGAGTATGTAGTAATAGGTGTCGCAGGACTGGACGATGGAGGTGTACATGTTGACCGTGCCATGTCCCCCTTCCTTGTCGTCCCGGAACCGGTGGTTGCCAAACATGAAATAGCCTGGGTCGGAAATCGACTGCTCCGGTGTCCGTATGCCGGTTTCCAGCGCGGCCAGTGCCATGAACGGCTTGTAGGTGGAGCCTGGTGGATAGGTGCCGCGCAAGGCCCGGTTCAACAAGGGTTTGTCGGGCGACTGGTTGAGGGCCTGCCAGCTCTCGCTGTCGATACCCTCGACGAAGAGGTTGGGGTCGAAGGTGGGTTTGCTCACAAACGCCAGGATCTCGCCGGTCTTGGGGTCCAGCGCCACCAGTGCGCCGCGTCGCTCGCCAAACAGTTCTTCCACCAGATGCTGCAGCTTGATGTCAATCGACAACTGGACGGTGTTGCCTGGTACGGCTGGGCTGCTGTCAAGTTTGCGCATGGCCCGTCCACCGGCCGAGGTTTCTACCGAGTCCACGCCGGTGATGCCGTGCAACTGGGTCTCGAAACTCTGCTCGACACCCAGCTTTCCAATGTATTCGGTGCCCCGGTAATTGGCCTGGTCGTCGGAATCATCCAGCCGTTCTTTTTCTGACGGGTTGATGCGCCCGATGTAGCCAATCACATGGCTCGCCAGCGCGCCAAAGGGGTAGTTGCGAAACAACCGCGCCTTGATGTCAACACCGGGAAACAGAAACCGGCGGGCTGCAAACTTCGCAACTTCTTCATCACTCAGCCGGGTTCGCAGCGGCAGGGACTCAAAGCTTTTGGATTCTTCCCGCAGCTTCTTGAAGCGACGACGGTCACGGGCCGTGATCTCCAGCACCTGCGACAATTCATCAATCGTCTGCTCCAGGTTGGCAACTTTGGAGGGGGTGACTTCCAGCGTGTAGGCCGAGTAGTTGGTGGCCAGCACGACGCCGTTTCGGTCCAGGATCAACCCCCGATTGGGGACGACAGGCACGATCGCGGTGCGGTTATTTTCTGCCTGCTCGGTCAGGTCTTCATGACGTACCACCTGCAGGTAGACCAGCCGCGATGCCAGCAGTACAAAAAAGAGCACCACCGCGATGCTGGCCACCAGCACCCGCGAGCGAAAGCGGGACAGGTCCGCCTCTACATTGCGTAACTCCATCATGGTCTAGAGAGGCCGATGCGCATCAGGGTTGGGCGCTCTTCGCTGGGGCAGCAGCAAGAAGACGCTCACGACTGGCCAGAGCAGGGATTCCATCAATGGCGCCAGCAATATCCAGAGCCCCGGGAACGCGCCCCCGGCAATCATGCGCACGACCAACTCTATGGCATGAGCGGCTGCGAACAACGGCAAGACCTGAAACGCCTGCGATGGCACGCTGAACCACAGCAGGCGGCGGTGGATTGCAATGGCCAGAAAACTCAGTACCGTGTAGGCCAGCGCATGCTGGCCCAGCATGGCGCCCTGGTGAACGTCGATCAGGATGCCAAAAACAAAGGCGACACCGATGCCGACCCGCCGCGGTTGATGGACACTCCAGAACACGAGCGTCAGGGCCAACAGGTCGGGCACCCAGGCGGCCCGTCCCCACAAGCCCATGTTCTCCAGCATGTTGAGGGTCAGGGCCAGCAGCAAGGTGGCCCAGATGAAGAGTGGATTGGCGGGCAGCAGCAACTGCTGGCCGGGACGCATGATCATGATGGCTTCGTGCCTTTGCGGACTGGCCCGGCAGGTGCTGGTTCAACGGGACGCGGTGCCACCTGTGAGGTCACCGCCTTGAGCACCATGACATGCCCCGCGCCTGAAACCAGCGCCAGCGGGGCACAGGTGATGCGCGCGAAGCCTGAATCCACCCTGCGTTCAATTTTTTCTATCCGCGCCACCGGCAAGCCGGGCGGGTAGACGCCGTCAACACCGCTGGTGGTCAGCAGGTCGCCCACCTTGACATCCGAGTTGGCGGCCATGAAGCGCAGCTCCAGGGCCCCGGCACGGGGGGCCGGGTCGCCAAAGGCTACGCCGCGCGCCCCAGTGCGTGTGTTGAGCACGGGAATCGCCTGGTCACGGTCGATCACCAGGGTCACTTCGCTCACCATCGGGTAGACCCGCGTCACCTGGCCCAATACGCCGGTTTCATCCAAAACCGGAGAACCGGCTTCCACTTTATCGAGCAAGCCCCGGTCAATGATGACCTTGCGGGTGTAGGGGTCGGCGGCGTCGTACAGAACCTGTGCCGCCTGGGATGGACTTGTGATCCGGTCGCGCAGCCCCATCAGCTGGCGCAGACGCATGTTTTCGAGCGTGAGTTGCTCGACCTGGCTGGCGCGCTGAGACTGCAAATCGAGCTGGTGGCGAGCTGCTTCTTCGCCCGCTTGCGATGCGCGCAGTGATTCGAAATACTTGCCGCCCTCCTGCGCCCACGTTGCTGGGCGTAACGCCAGCCACTGAAATGGGTACAGGGCCGTTGCCACGGTCGTTCGCAGGGGTTGCGCGATGTGAAATCGCGTGTCTGCCACCATCAGAAACAGCGCGAGGGCGCTGAAAAATGTCAGTTTGGACAGGGCCGAGGGGCCCTGTCTGAAGAAGGGGGGGGGTGTACCGTCCAGCGTACCAAGTGGCATCGCTGCACCTGAAAATTATTCGCTGGTGAAAATGGAGCCCAGACGCTCCATCTGCTCCAGCGCCATGCCGCAACCCCGAACCACGCAGGTCAGGGGATCTTCGGCGACGAGGACAGGCAGCCCTGTCTCTTCAGCCAACAGGCGGTCCAGATCGCGCAACAAGGCGCCACCGCCGGTGAGCATCATGCCGCGGTCGGCAATGTCTGCACCCAGCTCGGGCGGCGTCTGCTCCAGCGCGTTCTTGACGGCCGACACGATGTTGTTGAGCGGGTCTGTCAGGGCTTCCAGAATCTCGTTGCTGGAGATCGTGAAGCTGCGTGGCACACCTTCAGACAGGTTACGGCCACGGACTTCCATCTCGCGCACTTCGCTGCCGGGAAAAGCCGAACCAATTTTCTTTTTGATCGCTTCTGCCGTGGGCTCACCAATGAGCATGCCGTAATTGCGACGGATGTAGTTGATGATGGCTTCGTCAAACTTGTCGCCACCCACACGCACACTGCCTTTGTAGACCATGCCGCCCAGGGAGATCACACCGACCTCGGTGGTGCCGCCGCCAATGTCCACGACCATCGAACCGCTGGCCTCGCTCACGGGCAAGCCAGCGCCAATGGCGGCAGCCATCGGCTCTTCAATCAAATACACATCGCTGGCGCCAGCACCCAGGGCTGATTCGCGAATGGCGCGACGTTCCACCTGGGTTGAGCCGCAGGGGACGCAAATGATGATGCGGGGGCTCGGGCGGAAGATGCTGCGCGGGTGCACCATCTTGATGAATTGCTTGAGCATTTGCTCAGTGACCGTGAAGTCGGCAATCACGCCGTCTTTCATGGGGCGGATGGCCTCAATGTTGCCGGGAACCTTGCCCAGCATGGCTTTGGCTTCCTTGCCGACGGCTTGAATGGTTTTTTTGCCTTGCGGGCCGCCTTCGTGGCGGATCGCGACAACTGAGGGCTCGTCCAGCACGATGCCTTTGTCACGTACGTAAATCAGGGTGTTGGCGGTACCAAGGTCAATCGCCAAGTCAGTGGAGAAGTACTGACGGAATGCTCCAAACATTAAAAATCCTCTCGGGCATGGCCAGCGCTTCGGCTGACCATCACCATATTGACTGGTTCAAAATCGTATATTTCTGGCAAAAACGCGCGGCGCCGCGGAGTCAAAGCCAAAGGCGGGATAATACCTCATCCCCTGTCAAAACTTAAGCCGACTACGCCTCTCCTGATGTGTATTACAACCGGTTTCGAATGAAAAACTGTCATGTCCCTGACTTCTGCTGACATCGCCCGAATTGCCAATCTTGCCCGACTCGAACTCAGGCCGGAAGAAAGTGAGCGCATGCTGACCCAGATCAATGGATTTTTTGATCTGGTCGAGCAAATGCGCGCCGTGGACACGGCCGGTGTGGAGCCTCTGGCTCACCCGGTGGCCACCATCCAGGACATCGTATTGCGTCTGCGCGAAGACCGCGTCAGCGAACCGAACAATCGCGAGGCCAACCAGCGCAATGCGCCTGCCGTGGAGCATGGGTTGTTTCTGGTTCCCAAGGTGATCGAGTAATACGCGGACCCACCAAAGTAAAAAATGACGAACAGCACTTCTGAACTACACGACCTGACGGTCGCCCAGCTGATCACCCAGTTGCGCCAGCGCAAGGTTTCTGCGGTCGAATCCGCCCGGCACTTCATGGCGCGCGCCAAGGCCCACGCCGCCTTGGGGGCGTTTCTCGATATGAACGAAGAGGCGACCCTGGCCCAGGCCCGGGCTGCCGATCTGGCATTGGCAGCTGGCACAGCAGGGGACACCCAGACACTGCTGGGCGTTCCTGTGGCACACAAGGATATTTTTGTCACCCGCGATTTCATCACCACAGCGGGCTCCAATATGCTGGCGGGCTACCGGTCGCCCTTTGATGCCACGGTGGTCGACAAGCTGGCTCGTGAAGGTGTGGTGACCTTGGGCAAGCTCAATTGCGACGAATTCGCGATGGGGTCGGCTAACGAAAACTCGGCGTTTGGCAAGGTCCAAAATCCGTGGGATATCACCCGCACGCCTGGTGGGTCGTCGGGTGGCAGCGCCGCAGCGGTGGCGGCCCGGCTGGCGCCTGCAGCAACCGGGACGGATACCGGGGGCTCCATTCGCCAGCCCGCTTCGTTTTGCGGTATCACCGGCATCAAGCCCACCTATGGCCGCGCTTCGCGTTACGGCATGGTGGCGTTTGCTTCCAGCCTGGATCAGGCCGGTCCGATGGCGCGTACGGCCGAAGATTGCGCGTTGCTTCTCTCTGCCATGTGCGGCCCCGATCTGGACCGCGATTCCACATCGCTGGAAGTGCCGGCTGAAAACTTCACTCGTTCGCTGCACGACTCGATCGAAGGTTTGCGCATTGGCGTGCCCAAAGAATTTTTTGGTGAAGGTCTGGCTTCAGACGTTCGTGCCGCGGTCGATGCGGCCTTGGCAGAGTACGAAAAACTGGGCGCGAAGCTCGTTCCCATTTCGCTGCCCCGCACCGAACTGTCCATTCCCGTTTACTACATCATTGCCCCGGCCGAGGCCTCCAGCAATCTGAGCCGTTTTGACGGTGTGAAGTTTGGCCACCGCGCCGACAAATACACCGACCTGGTTGATATGTACAAAAAGACCCGTGCCGAGGGGTTCGGCGATGAGGTCAAGCGTCGCATCATGATCGGGGCCTATGTTTTGTCCCACGGTTACTACGACGCGTACTACCTGCAGGCGCAAAAGATCCGTCGCATGATTGCCGACGATTTCCAGCAGGCTTTCAAGGTGTGCGATGTGATTGCCGGTCCGGTCGCACCCACGGTGGCGTGGACGCTGGGCGGGCATGGCAATGACCCACTGGCTGATTACCTGGCTGATATCTTTACCTTGCCGGGTTCGCTGGCCGGTTTGCCCGGCATGAGTATCCCCGTCGGTTTTGGCGCAGGCCACATGCCCGTGGGCATGCAACTCATTGGAAATTATGTGCAGGAGGCGAAGCTGCTGAACGTGGCGCATCGTTTCCAGCAGGCTACGGATTGGCACAACGCCAAGCCCCAGGGATTTTGAACATGAATGAATTTGTCGAAAAAGCGCCGTTGCCTTCCCGTGCGGCCGTCAAGTCACCCTTGGTGATGGGCTATGAAGTCGTGATTGGCTTTGAGACCCATGCCCAGCTGTCGACCCAGTCCAAAATTTTCAGCCGTGCCGCCACGGCGTTTGGTGCCGAGCCCAATACGCAAGCCTGCGCCGTGGATCTGGCGCTGCCCGGCACCTTGCCGGTGATGAACAAGGGGGCGGTGGAGCGGGCCATCCAGTTTGGTCTGGCGATTGGCGCCCACATTGCGCCGCGCAGCATCTTTGCCCGCAAGAACTATTTCTACCCTGACCTGCCCAAGGGCTACCAGATCAGCCAGTTTGAAATTCCGGTGGTGCAGGGCGGGGTTATTGAGTTTTTTCTGGGCGATGAAAAGATGGAGGTCCGTCTGGAGCGCGCCCATCTGGAAGAAGATGCAGGCAAGTCCTTGCATGAGGACTTCATTGGCCAAACCGGTATTGATTTGAATCGTGCGGGTACGCCCTTGCTGGAAATTGTGACCCAGCCCGACATGCGCTCCAGCGCCGAGGCGGTGGCCTACGCCAAGGAGCTGCACAAGATCGTCACCTGGATTGGTATTTGCGACGGCAACATGCAGGAAGGCAGCTTCCGTTGCGATGCCAATGTGTCGGTCCGCAAACCGGGCGAGCCTTTGGGCACACGCCGCGAGATCAAGAACCTGAACAGTTTCAAGTTCATGCAGCAGGCCATCGACTATGAAGTGCGCTGGCAAATTGAACAGATCGAGGACGGTCACACCATCCAGCAGGCGACCGTGCTGTTCAACCCCGATACGGGTGAAACGCGCGCCATGCGCACCAAAGAAGATGCGGCCGACTACCGGTATTTTCCGGATCCGGATTTGCCGCCGTTGGTGATTGCAGATGAATGGGTGCAACGCGTGCGCGCCGAGATGACGGAGTTGCCACGGGTCATGGCGCAGCGTTTTGTGACGGACTACGAGCTCTCTGAATACGACGCCACGGCACTGACCCAAAGCCGTGAGATGGCGGCGTATTTTGAAGCCACTGCCAAGGCCTGCGGCCAGCCCAAGCTGGCCAGCAACTGGATCATGGGTGAAGTTTCACGCCGCTTGAATGTCAGTGATGCTGGGATTGCGAAAGCTCCTGTAGGAGCGCTGCAACTTGCTGCGTTGATCAGTCGTGTTACCGATGGAACCGTATCCAATACAGGTGCGAAGCAAGTGTTTGAACTCTTGTGGACGGGCGAAGAAGCGCTGGTCGCGGGGTCTTTCGCAGAGATGAGCGCGATGACTCTTGCCCTGATTGAAGCCAAGGGTCTCAAGCAAATGAACGACACCAGCGAGCTGGAAAAAATTGTTGATGATGTGCTGGCCGCCAACCCGAAAAACGTCGAGGAATACAAGGCGGGCAACGGCAAGGCGCTTAATGCGCTCGTGGGCCAGATCATGAAAGGCAGCAAGGGCAAGGCCAATCCGCAGCAAGTCAACGACCTGCTGCGCAAAAAGCTGGGCTGAGATCCTTTCGCGGGATCGGTCCAACCTCCCGCGTCAGCGGGTTTTACCCGCCGCTGCCGGGACGGTGGGCAACTGCAGGGCCCATAACTGTTTCAGGCGGACCAGCTCTTCGTCAAACCGGGTGTTGACGCGTTTGAGCTCCATGTCCTGATCGCCAATGAAGCGCCACTGAACCGCCAGGCTTTGGGTCACTTCATCCAATTGGCGACGCACGGAGGAGGGCGCTTTGCTGGGGTCTTTTTTGTAAAACTCCATTTCGTCGTTGATGGCCACGCGCTGGCGCATCAACTCGTCCACCCGCTTGATGGCCGCCTGTTTGACCACATCGATCTGGGCCAGCGCCTCGGCGCGTTCTTTGTCATGGACGGCTTTGTTGGGGTAGCGGATCAGCAAAGCGCGGTCACGCCGCTTCTCTTCGTTGGACAGAGCCCGTACCTCCTGGTCCGCTTTTTCTTTGGCGTCCAGGTCGGCGCGCTCATGCGCGGTCAGGGTGGGTCCCACCCGGGTCTTCACCGTCCCGCTGGGATTGAGGACCTTTTGTTCACGGTCATTGCACTCGGCAATGGGTCGATCGGATGTCAGCTTGCGGCCACGGGCGTCGGTGCAGGTGTAGATGCCTTGTTGCGTGCTTTCCTGTGCCTGCACGGCGTTGACGCCGGACAGGGCGACCAGCAGCAAGACCGTGGCGGCACCCGCAAGCTCGTGCCTGAAGGTGAACCTGGCATACCCGGTCGGTCTGAACATGCTTAACTTTCTTCCACGCCGTAACGTTGTCGGTAGGCCAGAACGCGCTGGTGGTCTGCAGCGAGTCCGC
The DNA here is from genome assembly GCF_056521395.1 of Rhodoferax sp. LS1R11. Taxonomy (NCBI): domain Bacteria; kingdom Pseudomonadati; phylum Pseudomonadota; class Betaproteobacteria; order Burkholderiales; family Comamonadaceae; genus Rhodoferax; species Rhodoferax sp. LS1R11. The sequence goes on along the minus strand of NZ_JBWMAW010000012.1, from coordinate 93,015 downwards.
CCGCGCTGTGCCTTTCAAGATACTGCATCAAATCAGCCAGTTTCGCAATGGCACACACGTGCATGCCGAGCTGGTTCTTGACGTATTGAACGGCACTGTGCTCGACATCCACGCCGTTTTCGGTGGCTTTTTCCTGGCGGTCCAGGGCGATGACGACGGCGTGCGCCGTGGCGCCAGCGGCCTGGATGATGGCGATGGATTCACGCACCGCCGTGCCCGCCGACATCACGTCATCCACAATCAGCACACGCCCCTTCAAGGGCGCGCCAACCAGGGTGCCGCCCTCGCCGTGGTCTTTGGCCTCCTTGCGGTTGTAGGCAAAAGGCACGTTGTGGCCGAGGCGGGCCAGTTCGACGGCCAGTGCCGCGCCCAGCGGAATACCTTTGTAGGCGGGCCCGAAAATCATGTCGAATTCAATACCGCTGGCCAACAGACGCTGCGCATAAAATTGCGCCAGCCGCCCGAGCTTGGCACCATCGTCAAACAGGCCGGCATTGAAGAAATAGGGGCTCATGCGGCCCGCCTTGGTCTTGAATTCGCCAAAGCGCAGCACGCCACAATCAACTGCAAACTGCACAAAGTCTTGCGCCAGTCCATCCTGGGATGGGGCCTGACCCGCTTTTGCTGCAACACTTATCGACATGGGAATTCCTTGTTTAAATTAACCAGCCTCAACCTCAACGGTATCCGCTCCGCCACCACCAAAGGCCTTGAGGCCTGGCTGGCCAAAACCAGTCCCGATTGTATTTGCGTACAGGAAGTCAAGGCGCAGGCCGCGGATGTCCAGGGCCGCTTTGAAGAGCTGGCGGGGCTCAAGGGGCACTTTCACTTTGCCGAGAAAAAAGGTTATTCCGGCGTTGGCGTGTACACCCGCCAGGAACCCACCGATGTGATTGTGGGCCATGGCTCACCCGAATTTGATGCCGAGGGCCGCTACGTGGAGCTGCGTTTTGACACGCCACAGCAAAAGCGCTCCATCATCAGTTGCTACTTCCCCAGCGGGTCGTCGGGCGAGGAGCGCCAGCAAGCCAAATTCCGGTTCCTCGAAGAGTTCTTTCCGCACCTGCACGGACTCAAGTCGGGGCGCGAGTTCATCCTGTGCGGCGATGTGAACATTGCCCATCAGGAAATCGACCTGAAAAACTGGAAAGGCAATCGCAAGAACTCCGGTTTCCTGCCCGAAGAGCGGGCCTGGATGACCAGGCTGCTCAGCGAGGCGGGCATGGTCGATGTGTACCGGCAACTCGAACCCACGGCCACCGATGAGGCCTACACCTGGTGGAGCAACCGAGGCCAAGCTTACGCGAAAAACGTCGGCTGGCGGCTGGACTACCACCTGGCGACGCCAGCGCTGGCTGCCCTGGCCCGGTCACATGCGATTTACAAGGAAGAGAAATTCTCGGACCATGCGCCGATCACGATTGACTACGACTGGCCCCGCTAACGGTGCCAACGTCGGAAATGTTATAAAAAAAGGGATGGTTTAATCCATCCCTTTTTACACAGCCTTAGAAGCAATGCTGTTAGCTGACGCGCGACAAGGCGGTCTTTGCTGCTTGTCCCTTGCGGGGCAGCCGTTTTATGCGTTTTTACGCTTACGGGCCAACGCCAGACCAACCAAGCTGAGTCCCATCAAGGCAAGAGTGCCAGGCTCAGGAATTTTGTTGGCTGCGGCGAAGTTGATGTTGTCATAAGTGAAGTGGCTGCTAATCACGGTAACGCGAAACTCGTCAATGCCACTAAATAGGTTGCCGAAAGAATAAGTTCCAGCATTGCCGCTGATGTTAACGGTCCCCAGCAAAGAGCCATTGTTGTAAGCGCCAAATTGCGCAGGGCCGTTGCCGCCGCTGCTGATCATGTCGACGCTGGTCAGGTTGAAGTCGTCATTCGACAACAATTTGAAAATGGCCACACCACTGTCCATATGCGCCATATTGGCGCCCGGCCAATTCCAAACGGAGTTAGATGTCATGACCATTCCGTTTTCGGTGTAATTCCCGAAGTTGGACAAGCCCGTGAAATCCACCACAGTAGCGCTGGAGGGTGATGCAAAGAATGCAAGAGCAACGACGCTCAATGCGGCCAACGATTTGATTTTGTTAAACACGGTTTGATGCCTTGATGGAAAAAGAGGAGGATTAATTTGTGATTTTTTGATAACTATCAAGTTAAGCAAATTTTGGGCCACAAAATGTAAATGTTTGTTTCAATTGGAGTTGCGAGTTGCATGTCGCCAGTTTATATTTTCTATGTAAAAAATTCCGACAGTCAGCGTCGCGGGATTCGTCTGTCAAATTGCCTGCACAGATGCCGGAGATTGATGCAAAAAAATCAAACGTGCCATCACTGCAAGAGCCTAAGGATGCAGCTGTTCTTTCGCGGCAACTACCCATTTGGCGAAGCCAGCGTTCGCTGCCTTGGCACGGTCACATGCGATCTACAAGCCAGAGAAATTCTCGGACCATGCGCCGATCATGATGGAGTATGCTATTAAATTAATAGCTACTAACGCACTATCTACCTGGGCTACAGCCCTATTTCTTATAAATAAGAGGGAGGTCAACCCCGTTTGGCCTGCTCGTAAAGCGGCATGACCTTGGGCAGGTTGGCTTCGATGTCGCCAATCCGGGTGCTGCCTGCGGGGTGCGTGGACAGCCACTGCGGTGGCGCGCCTTTGCTGGCGGCCCCCATTTTTTGCCAGAGCGTGATGCCTGCCCGGGGGTCATAACCGGCGCGGGCAGCCAGTTCCATGCCCACCAGGTCGGCTTCGGACTCGTCGTCGCGGCTGAATTGCAGGGTCAGCAACTGCGCGCCGTAGTTGGTCACCGTCTGTCCGAGCTGGCCCAGGCCGAGAACCTGGCTGAGCAAGCTGGCACCAATGCCGGTGGCGGCGTTCTTGCCCATGCGTTCACGGGCGTGTTCACGCAGGGCGTGGGCAATTTCGTGGCCCATGACCATGGCAACTTCGTTGTCGGTCAGCTTGAGTTGCTCCAGGATGCCGCTGTAAAAGGCAATCTTGCCGCCGGGCATGCAAAACGCGTTGATCTGCTTGCTGCCAATCAGGTTCACCTCCCAGCGCCAGTCCCGGGCGCGCGGGTTCCAGTCCACCGCAAAGGGAATGATGTTTTTGGCAATGGCGCGCAGGCGCCGTACCTGGGTGTTGTTGGCACCAGCCAGCGCATTCCCGTTGGCCGCTTCCTGCAGCATCTGGGCGTATTGCTGGCCGGCGGAGCGCTCCACGGTATCTGCCGGTACCAGCTTGCTGAAGGCCGAGTTGTCCCCCACGTCCACGCCGTCGCGTGCGAGGGCCAGGGTGAAGGGCGACGACAAAACCAGTATCAAGGCACAGGCCCGCAGGGCTAGCTGGCGGCGCAATGGCTGGGCTAAAAGTGAGGTGTTGGACATGCTGGGTCGCCAAAAAAGAGGGGATGGAGCTGCGCGTATTATTCCCGCATGACCTCAAGTGCCGCCGACGCCCCCCAAATCAAGCCTTCCTGGCTCACCACCTTCAAGGTTTACCTTGAGCCCTCCACCCTTCGGATGTTGTTCTTGGGGTTTTCTGCCGGATTGCCCTTGCTGTTGGTGCTGGGCACCCTGAGTTTCTGGTTGCGCGAGGCCGGCATTGACCGCACCACGATTGGTTATTTGAGCTGGGTCGGTCTGGCCTACGCTTTCAAGTGGGTGTGGGCGCCGCTGGTGGATCGTCTCCCCATTCCCTTGTTGACACGCTGGCTGGGGCGTCGGCGCAGCTGGCTGCTGCTGGCGCAACTGGCCGTGATGGTGGGCCTGGTGGCCATGTCGTTCAATGACCCCCAGGTGGCCTTGCAGCCGGTGGTGTGGGGCGCCCTGGCGGTGGCTTTTGGGTCTGCCACCCAGGACATTGCGCTGGATGCCTTTCGCATTGAGTCCGCCAACACCGACCGCCAGGCTGCGCTGGCGGCGGCCTACCAGACTGGCTACCGCCTGGCCATGATCTGGGCTGGTGCCGGTGTGCTGTGGGTGGCCGCCCGGGCCGAGGTGGTGGGGCTGGTCGGGTACCAGCATGGCGCTTGGCAAACGGCCTACCTGGCCATGGCGGCCAGCATGCTGGTGGGCATGGTGACGGTGTTGCTCTCCCCTGAGCCCAGCCACCGCGTGCTGGCGCCCTCCAAAAATGTGGCCGAGTGGCTGCAGAGTGCGCTGGTCGAGCCCTTTGCCGATTTCCTGCGCCGCTACGGCAAGCAGGCCATGCTGATCCTGGCCCTTATTGCGGTGTACCGCATCAGCGATGTCGTCATGGGCATCATGGCCAACCCGTTTTATGTCGACATGGGCTACACCAAAGACGAAGTGGCCGCCGTGACCAAAATCTATGGCGTCATCATGACGCTGGTGGGGGCCTTTGTGGGCGGTGTGCTGTCCATGCGTCTGGGCGTGATGCGGGTGCTGATGCTGGGTGCGGCCTTGAGCGCCGCCAGCAACCTGCTGTTTGCCTGGCTCGGGTCACAGGGGCACGACGTCACCTCGTTGATCTTCGTGGTGTCAGCTGACAACCTCTCCAGCGGGATTGCCTCGGCGGCTTTTATTGCTTACCTCTCCAGTTTGACAAACCTCAACTACTCAGCCACGCAATACGCGATATTCAGTTCGATGATGCTGCTGGCCCCCAAATTTTTGGCCGGATATTCGGGGCGCTATGTGGATGCTTTGGGATACCAGCACTTCTTTGTTGCCACGGCCTTGCTGGGGGTGCCGGTGCTGCTGCTGGTGTGGCTCGCCTCGCGGGCCGCGCCCCCGTCCCAGACGACTCCCTGACGCCCGGCCGGGCTGCTGGTGCCCGATTCTTGAGCTTGCCTGGCACGCCGGGTCAACATGGGGGCGATGTGTTTTCTCGAAAGGGATGAGCCATGTCTGCATCGGACGTATTTGAATACGACAAGCCCGTCAATACCGTGGAGGGCTTGCGCCGCTCCATTTCAAACCGGCTGGTCTATGCGGTCGGCAAAGACCAGCGTTCGGCGACCCGGCGCGACTGGTTGTTTGCGGTGTTTCACGCCGTGCGCGACCGCATCGTGGACGCCTGGCGCGAGTCGCGGGCCCGCACTGGAGATCAGGATGCCAAGCGGGTGTACTACCTGTCCATGGAGTTCCTCACAGGCCGTGCCCTGACCAATGCGATGCTGTCGGCCGAGATTTACGAGCCGGTTAAACAGGCCTGCGCCCTGCTGGGGGTGGACTTTGACGCCCTGGTCGATCTGGAGCCCGACGCCGGCCTGGGCAACGGCGGTCTGGGCCGGCTGGCGGCCTGCTTTCTGGACTCGATGGCCAGCGTGGGCCTGCCCGGCATGGGGTATGGCATTCGCTACGAGTACGGCATGTTCGCCCAGCGCATTGAACATGGGCAGCAAGTGGAAGAACCGGACTACTGGCTGGTCAATGGTTTCCCGTGGGAATTCATGCGCCCCGAGTTCAGTTACATCATTCGTTTTGGCGGACGCCTGGCGCCAGAAAACGGACACTCGTTATGGGTCGATACCGAGGACGTGATTGCCACGGCCTACGACAGTGGCGTGCCGGGTTACCAGATGCACAGCGTCGTGACCCTGCGTCTGTGGTCCGCCCGCGCCTGCGCAGGTGTCAACCTGGACGCCTTCAACCGGGGCGACTACATCCAGGCCGTCGAGGCCAAAAACCTCTCCGAGAACGTCACCCGGGTGCTCTACCCCGATGACCGAACGGAACATGGGCGCGAACTGCGCTTGCGCCAGGAATACTTTTTTGTCAGTGCCTCCTTGCAGGACATCCTGCGCCGGCATCTCAAAACCCACAACGGCCTCCACCAGTTGGCCGACAAGGTGGCCATTCACCTCAACGACACCCACCCGGCGTTGGCGGTGCCCGAGCTGATGCGGCTGCTGCTGGACGAGCACCAGCTCGATTGGGAGGCCGCCTGGGCCTTGTGCACGCCCATTTTTTCGTACACCAACCACACGCTGATGGAAGAGGCGCTGGAGACCTGGCCGGTCGATCTGCTGGCGCGCGTGCTGCCGCGGCACATGGGGCTGATCTACGACATCAACGCCCGCTTTCTGGCCGAGGTGCACAGCCGCTTTCCGGCCGACAACGCCTTGCCGCGCAGGATTTCGCTGATCGAAGAGCGGGGTGTGCGCCGCGTGCGCATGGCGCACCTGTCGGTGCTGGCCAGCCACAAGGTCAATGGCGTCTCAGCGTTGCACAGCCAACTGATGGTGGACACCATCTTTTCCGATTTTGTGCAGATGTACCCTGAACGCTTTTGCAACAAGACCAATGGCATCACCCCGCGCCGCTGGTTGTCCCTGGCCAACCCGCCGCTGGCCACCTTGATTGACAGCCGCATCGGCCCCGACTGGCGGCGTGACCTGGACCAGCTCGCCCAGCTGCGTGCGCTGGCGGATGACGATGAGTTTCAAAACGCGTTTCGTCTCGCCAAGCAACACAACAAGCGCCGCCTGGCCGAGGCGATGGCGCGCTGCCCCGGTGTGACGGTGGACCCCAACAGCCTGTTTGACGTGCAGGTCAAGCGCATCCACGAGTACAAACGGCAGTTGCTCAATGTGTTGCACGTCATCACCCGTTACTACCGGATTCTGGCCCAGCCGCAGACCCACTGGGTGCCCCGAACCGTCATCTTTGCCGGCAAGGCAGCCTCCGCTTATGACATGGCCAAACGGATCATCCACCTGATCAATGACGTGGCCCGTGTGATCAACAGCGACCCGCGGATTGGCACGCTGCTGCGGGTGGTGTTCATCCCCAACTACCGGGTGTCGCTGGCGGAGATCATCATGCCGGCGGCTGATTTGTCGGAGCAGATTTCAACCGCCGGCACGGAAGCCTCGGGCACGGGCAACATGAAGTTCGCACTCAATGGCGCGCTGACCATTGGCACCTGGGACGGCGCCAACATCGAGATTGCCGACCACGTGGGGCTGGACAACATGTTTGTGTTTGGCAACCGTACCGAACAAGTGGCCAAACTGCGAGGCTACGGTTACCAGCCACGCACCTACTACGAGGCCAATTTTGACCTCAAGTGCGCCATCGACCGGTTGGCTGAAGGCGCGTTCTCGCCCGAAGAGCCGGATCGTTACCGCGACGTGGTCAACGCGTTGCTGGACTCGGACCACTACCAGTTGCTCGCGGACTACGCCGACTATTGCGCCACCCAGGACCGGGTGGATGACCTCTACCGCCGCCCGTCAGCCTGGACGCGCAGCGCCATCCTGAATGTGGCTGGCATGGGCGTTTTCTCCTCCGACCGCACCATCCGGGAATACGCCAGCGACATCTGGGGTGTCCAGCCACTGCAATAGCCGCTTCATTTACTTAACTTTACCGCCGCTTCAAGGGCTTGAGGTGGTCACCGCCTAGACTGTTCCCATGACCCAACACCTGCTGATGATTGAAGACGATGCCCGCCTGGCCCAGATGGTGGTCGAATACCTTGGCCAGTCCGGCTTTGCGGTAAGCCATGCCGGCGACGGAAAAACCGGGCTCGATGCCCTTCAGGTTACCCCGCCCGACCTCGTGATCCTGGATCTCATGCTGCCCGACATGGATGGCCTGGAGGTGTGCCGCCGCATTCGTGCGTTGCCCGGCGCCATGGCACAAACACCGGTGCTGATGCTGACTGCCAAGGGGGACCCGATGGACCGCATCATTGGCCTGGAGATCGGGGCGGATGACTACCTGCCCAAACCCTTCGAGCCGCGCGAGTTGCTGGCCCGCATCCGCGCCATTCTGCGCCGGCGTGTGGAGGGCGTGCCCACCGTCGGCAAACAGCTGCGGTTTGGCTCGCTGGAGATTGACCGGGACGCCCGCACCGTCAACGTGGGCACCCAGGCCTGCGACCTGACCTCTTACCAGTTTGACCTGTTGGTGGCGCTGGCCGAACGCGCGGGCCGGGTGCTGACCCGGGACCAGATCATGGAAGCCGTACGCGGGCGTGAGCTGGACGCCTTCGACCGTTCCATCGACGTGCACATGGGACGGATTCGCGCCGCCATTGAGGTGGATGCCAAGAACCCCAAGCGCATTCTCACGGTGCGCGGTGTGGGCTATGTGTTCGCCCGCCAGCAAGACTGACCATGTTCTTCAAAAAACTGTATGTGCGCATCTGGCTGGCCGTGGTGCTGGCAGTGGCGGTGTTGACCTTTCTGGTCGGCTGGGCCTGGCGCATGGCGTCGGAGCCGCCCCTGCGCGAAGTCGTGATTCGCAACGAAGCCGGGCAGGTCATCGGCAGCGGGCAATCGCGCATGATGCATCCGCCGGGCGTGGGCTTTGGAGACCGTTCCAGAGGTGAGCCTGACGGGGACGGCCCGCCGCCCGGTTCTCGTGGCCGGTATGGCAACGGCCCGGAGTTTGAAGTCCGCATGACGGACGGCCAGACCGTGCACATGCATTTGCCGCGTCCACCGCAGTCGCCCTGGAACCGTCCGCCTTTCGGATTTTTCTGGATGCTCTCGCTGGTCGGGCTGGCCGTGGCGCTGGCCACCTACCCGATCATTCGCAAGCTCACGCGCCGTCTGGAGCGCCTGCAAAACGGTGTCGAGAAATGGGGTGAGGGCGACTTGTCGATCCGCGTGCCCGAGGGCGGGCAGGATGAGGTGGCCTTTCTGGCGGCCCGCTTCAACCATGCGGCCCAGCGCATTGAGACGCTGGTGAAATCACACGAAACCTTGCTGGCCTCGCAAAAGTCCTTGCTGGCCAATGCCTCCCACGAATTGCGTTCGCCGCTGACCCGCATCCGCATGGGGCTGGAGTTGATGGGAGCGCCTTCGTCGGCGGCGTTCAAGGCCGAGATTTCCCGCAACATTGCCGAGCTGGACCAGTTGATTGAAGAAATCCTGCTGGCCAGCCGGCTGGACGCGCATGAAGCCGATTTGGGCACCATCGAATCGGTTGATTTGATCGGTTTGGCCGCCGAGGAGTGCGCCCGCGTGGACGCGGAGCTGGATGTGCAACTGCCTTCTGATTCGTCCCGTGCCCAGGGGGCCAGCGGGTCTGACCTCCCGGTGCAGGGGGTGACCAAGCTGTTGCGCCGCGCCGTGCGCAACCTGCTGGAGAACGCCCGTCGCCACGCGGCAGGCAGCATCACGGTCAGCCTGGCCAAGACCGACCACCAAGCGGTGATTCGGGTCTGCGACCGTGGGCCGGGTGTGCCTGTGGAACTGCGCGAGCGTATTTTTGAGCCGTTTTACCGGCTGCCGGGTGCTACCGAGCGCGACGGTGGCGTGGGACTGGGTCTGGCGCTGGTGAAGTCCATCACCGAGCGCCATGGCGGCACCGTTTTTTGTGAAAACCAGGTCGGTGGTGGCGCCTGTTTTGTTATTCGGCTGCCTTTGTCGCCCGCTGGAACGTCAAAGGGATGAAAAAAACGACATATTTTGCAAATATAGGGGTCATATCCCCCAAATGTGGGATATCCGAAATTCGCGAGGCTGGTTAAAGTTGCATCAGCTGCTGTCACAGTGATCAAGTGTTGGAGCCCCATCGCAAGATGTGGGTACTCAAACATCGCAAAGTTCCAACGACGTCCCCCCTGGGGACTTTTACAAGCCACCTTCGGGTGGCTTTTTTTTGTTCAAAATTTAAATAAAAACAGCCTGTAGCCCAGATGTGACGTGCGGGAGTAGCTATATATTTTGTAGCACTTGGGCGGCGCTGATATCCACCAGGCAGCGTGTGTGCCCCAACGGGCAGATGCGCTCGAAACAGGGCGCGCAGTCCAGCGGCGGCTGGTAGGTGCGGTCGTCTTTGAGCCACAGCACCGTGGCCTTGTCATTCAGGGGTGGGGTGTGCAGCGGGCTGCTGGAGCCGAAAACCGCAATCTGGCGGATGCCAAACGAGGCGGCCACGTGCATCAGGCCGGAGTCGTTGGTTACTATGTTTTTGCTAGCGGCTATCGCACTGAACGCGTGGGCTAGCGATGTTTTTCCTGCCAGGTTCAGGCACTTGCCGGCGTGCACCGCATTGACCGGTGCCGCAATTTCCTCACACAGGGCGAACTCCTTGCCGGAACCCAGCAAGACCACCGGCAGGTCCAGCTGGCGGGCCAGTTCAGTGAAGTGGCTGGCAGGCCAGCGTTTGGCCGGGCCGTATTCGGCGCCGGGGGCAAACACATAGTAGGCGCCGCGCTGCAAGCCCATGGCCTGCAGGGCCTGATCCACCTCGCGGTCATCCATGCGCAGCTGGGGCCGGTCGTGGGCAACGTCAGTGTCGCCACTGAGCGCCGAGTAAAACGCCACCATCGGCGGATGCTGGCTCTTGGGTGGGTTTTTCAGGCGCTGGGTGAGCAGTCCCACGCGCGCTTCGCCCAGGTAACCCACACGTTTGGGGATGCTGGCCATGAAGGGCAGCAACGCGCTTTTGAGTGAGTTGGGGCACACGTAGGCGGTGTCAAACCGGCCTTCGAGCTGCTTGGCCAGGCTGCGCCGGGCCTTGAACTGCAGGCCGCCGTGGGCAAACGGAAACTCGATGACCTCGGCCACCTGCGGCATTGCCCGGTACACCGGCGCCACCCAGGGAAGGGCGCCCACCGTCAGGCGCTCGCCGCGCGCCGCCAGGCGGCGCATCAGGGGCTCGGTCATCACCGCGTCCCCAATCCACTGGGGCGCGATGACGAGGCTGTTAGTGGTGGCCACCGAAGTGTTCGCCGTCCTTCAGCTTGTACACGGTGCCGCAGTAGGGGCACTTGGCCTCGCCGGTGAGGGCCACGTCCAGGTACACCTTGGGGTGGCCGTCCCAGATTTTCATGCCCGCCAGCGGGCTGGGGCAGTACACGCCGCCCTGGTCATTGAGGTCTTTGGCCAACAGTTCAATGGTGCTTTTGCTCATGCGGAAACTTTCGTGAGCCAGTGGGCGTATTTGGGATTGCGGCCGTTGACGATGTCAAAGAAGGCGCTCTGGATTTTTTCGGTGATCGGGCCGCGGGACCCCACATAGTTGTCCTTGCCCAGCTCGATGCGGTCAAGTTCCCGGATGGGGGTGACTTCAGCGGCTGTGCCGGTGAAGAAGGCCTCGTCGCAGATGTAGACCTCGTCGCGGGTGATGCGCTTTTGCACCAGTTCCAGGCCCAGGTCCTTGCAGATGTGCATGACGGTGTTGCGGGTGATGCCGTTCAGCGCGCCGGCCGACAGGTCAGGCGTGTAGACCACACCGTCTTTGACCACAAACAGGTTCTCGCCTGCGCCCTCGGACACAAAGCCGTTGGCATCGAGCAGCATGGCTTCGTCGTAGCCGTCGTCGGTGGCTTCCATGTTGGCCAGGATCGAGTTGGTGTAATTGCTCACCGCCTTGGCCTGGGTCATGGTGATGTTCACATGGTGGCGGGTATAGCTGGAGATTTTGACGCGGATGCCGCGCTTCATGCCTTCTTCACCCAGGTAGGCGCCCCAGGGCCAGGCCGCGACCATCAGGTGGATGGTGTTGCCCTTGGGCGAGACGCCCAGCTTTTTGTCACCAATCCAGGTGAGGGGGCGCAGGTACCCGGATTCCAGCTGGTTCTCGCGAATCACGTCGATCTGCGCCTGGTTGACCTGCTCTTTGGTGAACGGGATGACCATGCGCAAAATTTTGGCGCTGTTGAACAGACGGTCGGTGTGCTCTGCGAGCCGGAAAATGGCGGTGCCGCTCTCGCCCTTGTAGGCGCGCACGCCCTCAAATGCGCCGCAGCCGTAGTGCAGGGTGTGGCTCAGCACGTGGATTTTGGCGTCACGCCAGTCCACCATCTGGCCATCCATCCAGATTTTTCCGTCTCGGTCAGACATCGAAGAGGGTAAGGGATTCATCGGTTTCCTTAAATGTGTGCGTTGGCAGGCCTTGCCGTCGGCTGATTTTACGGGGCCGGGCTGGCAGGCGTGTCAGGCTGTGTGTCCTCGGCCTGAACGGGGCGCACCAGCGCCCATTTTTTCAGCTTGCCGCCCCAAAATTCACACGTCACGTGGGATTGGGTGCCGTCGGTCCAGCGGTACAACTCGGGTTGGGTGTCCTTGGGGCTTTGCAGTTCGCCCAGCGCCTTGGTCATGGCGACCACATGCAGCAGGGTCGCGCCGGGCCTGAGTTTGGCGTTGAGCATGACCGCGCTGCCCACGTAGCCGATCGGGCGGTTGGCCGCACGCTTGAGCACCTGCATCATGCGGGTGAAATGCAGCAGCATCCACATCACCAAACCACCGGCGGCCACCGCCACGCCAGGCCAGCCGTAATAGTGATAGCCGCCAACAACCAGGGCCAGACTGGCCAGGGGAACAAGGATTTTTTGAAATTGCATGCCCGGATTTTGTCAGGCTTGGCGGGATGCCCCGATGCGGGAAATGCGTACGGGCCGGGTCACGGGGTTTGTTGCAAGGGCCAGCGGACCGTTACCGCCAGCCCGCCCAGCCGTTCGGACCGGCTGACCTGCGTTTGGGCGCCAAAAACGTCCCCAATTCTTTTGACAATTGACCAACCCAGGCCACTGCCGGGTTGCGCGTTGCCCAGCACACGGTAAAAACGCTCCCCCAAACGGACCATCTCAGGCGCCGTCATGCCCGCACCACTGTCTTCCACGCGCAGAACGGCGTGATTTGATTCCAGCGCCACGCGCACGTCGATGTGGGCGCCCTCAGGGCTGTAGCGCAGGGCGTTGTCGATCAGGTTGCGCACCAGCACGCTGACCAGCGTTTCATTACCGGCGACCAGGCACACGGTGGGCGCATCCAGTGCCAGATGTTGATGGCGCAGCAGGGCCGCGGGTGCCAGGTCGGCGGCGACGCGGCGGGTCAGGGCGCTGAGGTCCACCGGTACCGCGCCTGCCGCGCTGGTGCCCGTGGCGTCTGAGGTTTCCAGCCGCGAGAGGGTCAACAACTGCTCGACCAGCCGGGTGGCACGGTCGCAGCCGGCCAGGGTGAATTGCAAGGCATGCTCGCGCTGCGCCGTGTCATTGCCGGCGCCCAGCGCCACTTGCGCTTGGGCTCGAATCGCCGCAATGGGGGTGCGCAGTTCGTGGGCGGCATCGGCCGTGAAGCGGCGTTCGGAGGCCACCATGGCGTCGATGCGTTCAAACAGCGCATTGAGCGCCAGCACCAGGGGCTGGATTTCGGACGGCACATGCTGCAAGACCACCGGCTCCAGCGCCCGCGGCCTGCGTTGGCTGAGGGCCTGGCTGAGTTGCCGCAAAGGCGACAAACCATGGCGAACAGCCCACCACAACAACAGTGCCAGCAGGGGCAGGGCAAATGCCAGTGGCAGCAGCATGCTGCGCAGAACGGCCCACAAAATCGCTGCGCGGGTTTCCGTCTGCTCTCCCACAAAAACCTGCACATCGCTCTCGCCGCCCCGGGTGGCGAACACCCGCCACGGTGTGCCATCGCTCAGCTGCACCGTGGAGAAGCCGTTTGACCTGGTCGACATGGGCGCGCTGCCCGCGTTGGCCGAACGCATCACCAGCCGCTGCTCGTGAAATACCTGGAACGCCACTTTGGGCGCGTATTTGTGCAGCGAGGGGGCATCTGCCACGTTGTCATCATCGGTTCTGGTTTGTTGCACCACCAGCAACGCCGCCGCCTGGGCCAGGTGGCCATCGAGCAATTCGTCCAGCTCATGGCTGGCGTCCACCCACGTCATCGTTGCGGCGCCCAGCCAGACCACGGTGACCAGGCTGAGCAGCAAGGCCAGCAGCCGGGCCTGCAAGGATTTCAGGGGCGGCAGCAAGGTCATGGGGTGCCTGGGGTGCGCTGCACGGTGTAACCCACGCCACGCACGGTCTGGATCACCTCCGCGTGCAGCTTGCGGCGCAGGTGGTGAATGTGGACCTCGATGGCATTGCTGTCGACTTCGTAGCCCCAGCTGTACAGCTGCTGTTCCAGCTGCTCGCGGGACATCACGCGTCCGGCATTGAGCATCAGGGCGTGCAACAAATCAAATTCCCGGGTGGAGAGGGTCACGGCTTCGCCGTTCAGGCTGGCCTGTCGCGCCGAGGGGTCCAGCAGGACGCCACCACACTGCAGCACGCTTTGTATCTGACCATGCGAGCGGCGTACCAACGAGCGCAGGCGGGCGCCCAACTCGTGCAAGTCCACCGGCTTGACGACGTAGTCATCTGCCCCCAGGTCCAGGCCGCGAATGCGGTCGGGTACGGCGTCACGCGCGGTGAGCACCAGCACCGGGGTGCTTATTTTCCGGGTCCGCAGGGCCTGCAACACCTCCAACCCATCCTTCAGTGGCAGACCGAGGTCCAGCACGGCGGCGGCGTACTCCCCGGAGGCCAACTCGCGCTCGGCGGCCACGCCGTCGCGCACCCAGTCCACCTGGAAGCCCAGCTGGCGTAAGCCTGCGCGCAGTCCGTCGCCCAGCATCACATCGTCTTCAGCCAGCAAAATCCGCATTTTAAAAACTCCGAAAGGCCTCAGGCCGTTGGTCAGGGTGGATGCTAGCGCAAGGCCACTGGCAGGGACTCAGTCATCGTCGTCATGGTGGCGGTCTGACGTGGCGCCGCTCCACGCCCCGGCCGCCATCAGCCCGTTGGGTGACTGTTGCCACTCCCAAGTCCAGTAGGCCAGCACCGCGACCAGCAGCAAGAGGGCGAGCAGTCCGTGGTGGCGGCGAGCCAGGTCGGGGCCCGGGCCTTCCACGCGGCCGGTCAACATGGCTTGGGCCACATTCTTTTTGCGCAAGAGGCTCAGGCCTGCAATCAGGGTCAGGTGGGTCAGGACGACGATCAGAAAGGCGTTGCCCATCACCTCGTGCACGTCCTTCAAGCCCTCGCCACCCAGAAAATCACCCCAGTCGTTGAAGCTGGCGTAGCCTGAGAGTGTGAGCGGCACAACCAGCGCCAGCAAGGCCACGACAGCCAATGCCATCAGCAGGTTTTGCCCCTGGCGCCAGTTGATGCTGGCGCGTGAGCCGCTGGCGGCGCTGGATGCCAGTGACTTCAACCACTGGGGGCCAGACGTGAGTTTGCGCCACAGGAGCGACAACCTGGCTTGCGGTGGCCCCCACACGCCGTAGAGCACGCGAAACGCCAGCAGCCCCGCCAGGGTGTAGCCCAGCGTGACGTGCAGCATGCGCCAGCTTTCGCCGTCGGCTGTGAGGTAGGCCCCCAGAAAACTCAGGGCAAACAGCCAGTGGAAAACCCGCGTCGGGGCGTCCACCATGCGGCGGGTGCGGGGTGGGATGGTTGTGGCGCCAGGGGCTGTGCCCAGTGAGGTACTTGCGTTCATGGTGTGGCTCCGTGTGTTCAGTCAGACCAGTTGCGGCGATAACGCTCGCTCAAGCCCGCCGGGAATTTGAGGCCTGACTCGTTGTAGGCGCCTTGTTCAGCACCGGTGTGGCAGGCCGCACAGTTGGCCGCGCTTTTGACGGAAGCGAGGCGCCAGACCGTGGCATCCAGTTCGCGGTGCTTGCGCAGAAACCATGCCGATTGGGTGATGCGGTCCTGCGGCGGCGCCTCGCTGACACGCTTGTACGTGCCTGCGTTGGTTTGCAGCCAGCCGCTGATCTCGCGCACGCTGGCTTCGTCCAGCGACGCATCGGTGCCGTAGTGCTTGTTCAGGTTGACCATCAGACGCTTCCAGGAGGGCGCCGGCAGCATGCCCGCCGGGTAGGCGATGTGGCAGGCGGCGCACTCCGCTTTGTACTTGGGCAGGGGCGGCACCATTGGCCCTTTGCTGTCGGCCAGGGCACTCAAGGCGCCGGTTGCCAGCAGGGGGATGACGGTGAGTTGTTTGAGGAACGAATAGGTCATGAGGTTCTTTCAATGAGATGGACCGTGTGCATGGCTTGCAGCGCCGGTGCTAGTGCGTGAGCGTCAGCAACCAGGCCAGGACGTCGGCCTTTTCACCGGCGGTGCATTCGCGGCCCATCACGTCGTTGCAATTGCGGCGAAACCACTTGTCAGTCTTGGTCGGGTCCGTGAAACTTTTGGGGTTGAACGCGGGCGCCAGAGGGGCAATCAATTTGCCGGTGCTGGCGTGTTTGCCATCTACCGTGGGCAAGGCGGTGTGGCAAGACGCGCAGGACCACTCCTTGCCATGCTTGCTGGTGAACAAGAGTTGCCCGCGTGCCGCTTGGGCGGGGGCGCCAGTCTGGGCGGTGTAGCTGGTGAGTTGCTCGGCAGGGGTGACCGCGTGGGCGAGTGGACTCAGTGCAGCACAGCCCAGGACCAGAGCGCGTGAAAAGTCGGGAAAAATGTGCATAACACCTCCATGAATCGCCATGGTAGGAAGCACAGATTAAGCAGAACTTAAGACGCGGGTGAAGCCCCCCGGCAACGGCGGGGGTCAGGTCAGGCCGCGCACCACTTCCATCGCCTGCTCGACGCGTTCCACGGCGTGGATGGTGAGGCCTTCAATGGGTTTTTTGGGCACGTTGGCCTTGGGGACGACGGCCACGCTGAAGCCCAGCTTGGCAGCCTCTTTCAAGCGCTCCTGACCGCGCGGCGCCGGGCGCACCTCGCCGGCCAGCCCGACCTCGCCAAACGCAAAAAACCCCTTGGGCAGCGGCTTGCCGCGCAAGCTTGACGTGATGGCCAGCAGCACCGCCAAATCGGCTGCGGGCTCGCTGATGCGCACCCCGCCCACCGCATTCACAAACACGTCCTGGTCCATGCAGGCCACGCCTGCATGGCGGTGCAGCACTGCCAGCAGCATGGCCAGGCGGTCTTTGTCCAGGCCCACGCTCAGGCGCCGGGGTGAGGGGCCGCCGCTGTCCACCAGTGCCTGAATCTCCACCAGCATGGGGCGCGTGCCCTCCAGGGTGACCATCACGCAGCTGCCCGGCACGGGTTCCGAGTGCTGGCTCAGGAAGATGGCGCTGGGGTTGCTCACGCCCTTGAGGCCTTTCTCGGTCATGGCAAACACGCCAATTTCGTTGACCGCGCCAAAGCGGTTCTTGATGGCGCGCACCAGCCGAAAGCTGCTGTGGGTGTCGCCTTCAAAGTACAGAACCGTGTCCACCATGTGCTCCAGCACGCGCGGCCCGGCCAGCGCGCCTTCTTTGGTCACGTGGCCGACCAGCACGATGCACACGCCGCTGGCCTTGGCGGCGCGCGTGAGGTGCGCCGCGCATTCGCGTACCTGGGCTACCGAGCCGGGTGCGCTGGTGAGTTGGTCGGAGTACACGGTCTGGATCGAGTCGATGACGGCAATGTCGGGCTGCGTGGCGTCCAGCGTGGCGAGAATTTTCTCCAGCTGAATCTCGGCCAGCACCCGCACCTGGGAGTTGTCCAGCCCCAGGCGGCGTGAGCGCAGCGCCACTTGGGCGCCGCTTTCTTCGCCCGTCACATACAAGGTGCTTTGCCCGCTGCGCTGCAGCGAGTCCAGGGCCTGCAGCAAGAGCGTGGACTTGCCAATGCCGGGGTCGCCACCGATCAGCACCACGCCGCCTTCCACCATGCCGCCGCCCAGCACGCGGTCCAGTTCCTCGTGGCCGGTGGGTGTGCGCGCCATGTCGACCGCGTCAATGTCGCCCAGCACCGCGATTTCGGCGGTTTTGGCCAGGGACGCAAAGCGGTTTTTGGTGGGGGCGGCGCTCTCGGCAACGGACTCGATGAGCGTGTTCCAGGCATTGCAGCTGGGGCATTTGCCCAGCCATTTGGGGCTGGTGCCGCCGCACTCGGAACACACGTAAACAGTTTTTTCTTTGGCCATGACGGGATGTTACTGTATAAATAAACAGATGTTTAGCGGGTTCTGACTTGCACCATGAATTGCTATTGTATTTATAGCTACTAGCGTACGTCTCATAAGGGCTACAGGCATTTTTTTTATATAAATTTTTGTGATGTGGGGCCGGTCATGGCGGCGGGACAAGTCAAGTGGTGCTCAAAAAGCGTCCGCCCTTTGATGGCAAGCACAACAACATGCATCCCCTGTTCAGTTGGCCGACAAACTGGCCACCCACCATGAAGTTAGTACCGCCAATCTCATGGCACTTGTCTTTGGGGCCATAAAAATGGGTTTCATGCCGTTTTTTCCCCATCCGCTGTCTTAAGTGATGAACCCATGTGCAACCGCAAGGCGTCAGGGTTGACCTCTGTCAATACCGCTACCCCGTGCCGCGTCAAAAATGACGCATGTCAATCCGTCTCCGGGGTGTCACACATGCAAGGTCTTAGCCGCCTTGATGCCGCTGCGCGGCTCAAGCAATTCGGTCCCAACCGGCTCAAGCCACCACTGCAACGTGCGGTGGTGTTGCAGTTTCTCGCGCAGTTTCGCAACCCGCTGGTGCTGGTGCTGCTGGTGGCGATTGTCATCTCCGCGCTGACGGGTGACGTGACCGGCGCCATCATCATTGCCTTGATCGTGGTGATGAGCGTGACGCTTGACTTTGTTCAGGCCTACCGCGCGGGCCGTGCCGCCGAGCAGTTGGCGTTGAAGGTGGCGGTGACCGCCACGGTGCTGCGCGACGGGCAACCATGCGAACTGCCGGTGATTGACCTGGTGCCCGGTGATGTGGTGCTGCTGTCCGCCGGCAGCCTTGTGCCCGCCGATGCCAGGCTGCTGGAGGCGGACGACTTTTTCGTCAACCAGGCGCAACTCACGGGCGAGCCCTATCCGGTTGAAAAAAAAGCGTTTGCGCCGCAGGATGCTGCCCCGGCCCCGGCCCCGGCCCCGGCCCCGGCCACGCCCGAGACCTGGGTGCTGGAGGCTGCAGATGCCGTGTTCATGGGCAGTTCGGTCGTCAGCGGCTCGGCGCGTGCGCTGATTGGCCGAACCGGCAGTACCACTGCCCTGGGGCAAATAGCGGTCAGCCTGGCCGAGAAAGCACCACCCACTGCGTTTGAGGTGGGCACGCGGCAATTCGGCATGCTCATCATGCGGCTGACCTTGTTGCTGGTGCTCTTCACCCTGCTGGTCAACGTGGCGTTGCACCGGTCGGTGCTGGAGTCGTTTCTGTTTGCGGTGGCGCTGGCGGTGGGCCTGACGCCCGAGCTGTTGCCGATGGTGGTGTCGGTCACGCTCACACGCGGGGCCTTGCGCATGGCCGCGTTGAAGGTGATCGTCAAACGCCCCTCGGCTGTGCAGGACATGGGTGCGATGGACGTGCTGTGCACCGACAAGACCGGCACGCTGACCGAGGCGAAAATTCGGCTGGAACGCCATGTGGATGCCCAGGGCCAGGACAACCCCCATGTGCTGGCCCTGGCCTACCTCAACAGCTATTTTGAGAGTGGCCTGAAAAGCCCGCTGGACGATGCCATCCTGGCGCATGAAGAGATCAATGTGTCCGGCTGGACCAAGATCGACGAGGTGCCGTTTGACTTCGAGCGGCGCCGGGTGTCGGTGCTGGTGGAGCAGGCCGGTGCGCGCCGGCTGGTGGTCAAGGGGGCGCCCGAAGACATCTTGCGTTTGTGTACCCGGTATATGGACAGCGCGGGCGCTGCGGTGGTGCTGGAGGGGGCGGCGCTCGCCCGCATCAACACCTTGTTTGACAGCCTGGGCGAAGATGGTTTCCGGGTGCTGGGCATTGCCTGGCGCGATGTGCCCATTGACCATCCCCATGCGGTTGTCTCGGATGAGAGTGAACTCATTTTTTCAGGCTTCGCCGCTTTTCTGGACCCGCCCAAAGCCAGCGCGGGCGATGCCTTGCGGGCCATGGCGGCCAGCGGCGTGGCCGTGAAAATCGTGACCGGTGACAACGAACGGGTCACGCGCCACGTCTGCACCCAGCTGGGCGTGACGATTGACGGCGTGCTGACCGGCGCAGAGATAGAGACGATGCATGACGACGCCTTGCGGGCCCGGGTGGAGAGCGTCAACCTGTTTTGCCGCGTCAACCCCGCGCAGAAGAACCGCATCATCCTGGCGTTGAAGGCGCGTGGGCATGTGGTGGGTTATCTGGGGGATGGGATCAACGATGCGCCCTCCTTGCACACGGCCGATGTGGGCATCTCGGTGGCCGATGCGGTGGACGTGGCCAAACAGGCCGCCGCCATGATCCTGCTGGAGAACGACCTGATGGTGTTGCACCAGGGCATTCTGGAAGGCCGTCGCACCTTCGGCAATGTCATGAAGTACATCATGATGGCCACCAGCTCCAATTTTGGCAACATGTTCAGCATGGCGGCGGCCACCCTGTTTTTGCCCTTCCTGCCGATGCTGCCCCTGCAGATTTTGCTCAACAACCTGATGTACGACGTGTCTGAAATCACGCTCCCTTTGGACAATGTGGACGCCGACGACCTGGCGGGCCCCAAGCGCTGGGACATGGCGTTCATCCGTAACTTCATGCTGACCATCGGGCCGATCAGTTCGCTGTTTGACTTCCTGACGTTCTACCTGTTGCTCAGCCTGTTCCATGCCCACGAGTCGCTGTTTCGCACCGGCTGGTTTGTGGAGTCGATTGCGACGCAGGTGCTGGTGATTTTTGTCATCCGCACCCGGCGCAACCCCTTGCGCAGCCACCCCAACCGGTGGCTGGTGCTGACGTCTTTGAGTGTGGTGCTGTTGGCCATCGCGCTGCCGTTCACGCTGCTGGCGCCTTACCTCGGCTTCACGCCGCTGCCGCTGTCATTTTTCGGGTTGTTGGCAGGGTTGCTGATTGCCTATCTGTTGGCCGTGGAAGGAGGAAAGCAATGGTTTTACAGGCGGTTGAGGAAGATCCCAACGGCCTGAATCTCACTCGGCGCGATCGCTCCGCGCTTTCACCACTTTCTCAAGGATCACTTTCACCTTGATCTTTTCTGCCGTGATGGGGGACTGGATCGCAAACTGCGGGTCGGTGGTGTCCCGGTAGAGGTAGCGGCTCATCGGCATGCCGCTGGGGTTGACGATGCTGGCCACATGCGAGTTGTTGGCGCGCACGCCCCGCACCACGGACACGGCTTGTTCACCGTTGACCAGTTGCACGTAGGTGCCGGGCGGGTAAAAACCGACGGCGGTGGTCATGGCGGACCCAAGCTTGGCGGTGTCGGATGCCACGCCCAGGATCATCGACTTGGCCGCGCCCAGCGGTGACATGGCCAGCCGGGTTTTGCGGGCGGCCATCTTGGCAATGAACACGTCTGCCAGTCGCAACACGCGCCGGGTCTCCAGATTGCGCGCCAGTCCTTTGGACTCGTCAAGCTCATGATGCCAGCGCACGATGTCCAGATGGTCGGCGTCGACCACGCCAAAGTGCTGGAGAATTTCAAGACTCCGCTCGGCGTGCTCACCGATCAGTTTCTTCTGTGCCTCATCGGGCACGGCGCTTTGAACGGCCAGATGGTCCTGGGCGCGGGCCATCCCGATGTTCATGACCAGGGCGGCGCGGAACAGGACCCGGCGGGCGGGCTCTGCCATGCCCAGCTTGTGGGCCGTCAGCTCGCACACCACGGCCGACAACAACGCGTGGGTGGCGCAGTACCCCAGTGTGGCGTCGGCCAGCGCCTGAAACAGGATGAACAGGCTCTCGTCCGGATCGCCCTGGAGCAGGGCACGTGCTTTTTGCTCGATGCCCTCCAGGCGCTGCAGGGGGCTGTTGGCCGCCTCGGCCTGGTAGAGCAGGCCGCGCAGAATCTCCTGCAGGTCCAGCCACCCTCCCAGAACCGCCAGGCCCGCGCCATAGTCAGACTCCAGAATCTCGGCCGGCATGAATGCCCGGGCAATGACGTCCACCTCCACGCCGTCCATCAGCAGGGTGTGGACCATGCGCTGGTAGCTTCTTTGCCAGGCCTGGGCGTCACTTTCGGCCATGCAGGCCTGGTGGGCTTCCAGAATGTCCCGATGATGCTCTGAAAGAATCGGCTGGCCCTTGCGCAGCAGCAACTTGCCGTCCGGGCTGCGCACGTCGACGGGCAGGGGTTTGCCGAGTTCGAGCATGGCCAGGGGAACCGGCAGGTACAGCATCATTCGGCCACCACCACCACCGGTACACGCAAGGCCAGCGCGCACATCAGCTCGTACCCGACGGTGCCGCCGCTCAGGGCGACCTCGTCAATACCCAGCACGGCCCCGTTGGCTGCGCGGCCCCAGAGGGTGACGTCACTGCCCATGCCAGCGGCGATGCCGGCCTGATCGAGCGGGCCCAGGTCGACGGTGATCATGTCCATACTCACCCGTCCCACGGTGCGGGTGCGAATGCCGTGGACCAGCACAGGGGTGCCGGTCGGGCAGGTTCTGGGGTAACCGTCGGCATAGCCGCAGGCCACCACCCCGATGCGCATGGCCTGGTCGGCGACAAAATTCGAGCCATATCCGACGGTAGCCCCCGCAATCAGGTCTTGTGTTGCTATTATTTTTGCAGCAAGTGTCATGCCGGGCTGCAAGCCCCAGTGGTGGGCGTCGTGTGCGGGAAAGTCGGGGGCGCTGCCATAAATGGCAATGCCCGGGCGCACCCAGTCCGACGCGGCGAGTGTGTCCGGGTGGGCGGCGGCATCGTAGGCCGAGACGTTGTGACGCAAGGTCGCTGCGCTGTTGCTCAAGGTACGCTCGCCCGGCAGGTCACGGGTGACTTCCGCAAAAACGGCCATCTGAGCCGCAACGCCCAGAGGACCATCGGCGTCACTGAAGTGGGTCATCAGGGATATTTCGTCCACTTGGGGCAGGGCGTTCAGGCGCGTCCATGCGGCCCGGTAACGCTGCGGCGTGAAGCCCAAGCGGTTCATGCCGGAATTCATCTTGAGAAAAACCCGGTGCGGCACATTGGTTTTGTGGGTGGCCAGCATGTCAATCTGTTCGTCGCAATGCACGGTGTGCCACAGCCCCAGGCGGGAGCACAGTTCAAGGTCGCGCAACTCAAACACGCCTTCAAGCAACAGAATGGGCCCCCGCCAGCCCAGGGCGCGCACCCGCTGGGCTTCTTCCAGGTCCAGCAGGCCGAAGCCATCAGCGCCGCGCAGGCCTTCAAAGGCGCGCTCGATGCCGTGACCGTAAGCATTGGCCTTGACGATGGCCCACACCCGGGCATCCGGTGCGGCCTGACGGGCGCGTTCCAGGTTGTGGCGAAGCGCTTCAGGATGGATGGTGGCTTGTATCGGGCGGGGCATGGCGGGCGGGGGTAGCGGGAGAAGCCTTTATTCTGACACTTCAAGGGCGTGCTATAACCCCGTATCGTTTGCGAACCAATAACAAAACCCATCGCATGAGTACAACTGATGCGCGCCTGTAGACAATGAAACGCGGCTTTTTCACCATCATGTCGGCGCAGTTTTTCAGCTCGCTGGCCGACAACGCACTGTTTGTGGCAGCAGTTCAATTACTCAGAACCGGCAATGCGCCCGAATGGCATCAAGCCGCTTTGGTGCCCATGTTTGCGCTGTTTTATGTGATTTTGGCGCCGTTTGTGGGGGCCTTTGCTGATTCCATGCCCAAAGGCCGTGTCATGTTGATGAGCAATTTCATCAAGGTGGCGGGTTGCATGCTCATGTTGTTTGGCACGCATCCGCTGATGGCGTATGCCATTGTCGGTTTGGGCGCCGCGGCGTACTCGCCCGCCAAGTACGGCATCCTCACTGAATTGTTGCCTGCCTCGCAGTTGGTCAAGGCCAATGGCTGGATTGAGGGCTTGACGATTGCTTCCATCATTTTGGGCGTTTTGCTGGGCGGCCAACTGGTGGGGCCGCTGCTGTCGACCTGGCTGTTGGCCGTCGATATCCCGCTGATCACGACCAGCGTGGACACGCCGCCCGAGGCGGCCATCAGCGTTTTGATCTTTATCTATCTGGTGGCGGCATGGTTCAACACCCACATTCCGCTCACCGGGGTGGAAATGCGGCCCATGCCCAAGCGGCTCACCTCCCTCCTGCCTGATTTCTGGACCTGCAACGCCCGCTTGTGGCGCGACAAGCTCGGCCAGATTTCACTGGCGGCGACCACACTGATCTGGGGTGTGGCGGGCAATCTGAAGTTCATCGTGCTGGCCTGGGCGGGTGTGGCACTGGGTTTTTCCGTGACGCAGGCTTCGGCCCTGCAAGGTGTCGTGGCCATTGGCATGGCGGTAGGCGCCGTCGTGGCCTCCATGCGCATGCGGCTGGAAGATGGCCCCCGGGTGATCACGCTGGGCATCGGCATGGGCCTGCTGATCATCATGCTCATCTTCATCACCAATGTCTGGGTGGCGGCGCCATTCCTGATTTTGCTGGGCGCGCTGGGCGGCTTTCTGGTGGTGCCCATGAATGCGCTGCTGCAACACCGCGGGCACAACCTGATGGGCGCCGGGCGCTCCATTGCTGTGCAAAACTTCAATGAGCAGGCCTGCATTCTCACGCTGGGGGCAGCCTACACCTTGTCCAAAGGCATGGGCGTGCCCACCTTTGCCGCCATCACCGTGTTTGGTTTGGTGATTGCCGGTTTCATGTGGCTGATTCGGCGCTGGCACGCCCGCAACTGCGTGGAGCACCGTGCCGAAGTCGAGCATTTGCTGGACATCGCCCGCAACGACAACCTGCACGGCTGATGCCCACCAAGGCGCTCGCCGCGGCAGCGCTGACCCTGAACGCCCTGGTATGGGGTGTTTCCTGGTGGCCTTTTCGGGGCCTGCAAGGCTACGGCCTGCATCCGCTGTGGGCCACGGCCTTCATTTATGTCTTTGCGCTGGTGTGCCTGCTGGCGTTTCGCCCCCAGGCCTGGCGCGGCTGGGGGCCCCACCCCCTGCTGTGGTTGCTGCTGGTGGCCTCCGGCCTGACCAATGTGGGTTTCAATTGGGCGGTGACCGTGGGCGACGTGGTACGGGCCGTCTTGCTGTTTTATCTGATGCCCGCCTGGGTGGTCCTGCTGGCCTGGCCGATGCTGGGCGAGAAACCCACGGGCGGCTCCCTGCTGCGGCTCTTGCTGGCGCTCACGGGTGTGGTGATTGTGCTGAAGACGCCTGCTTCGCCGTGGCCCGTGCCCGAGAGCCTGCCCGACTGGCTGGCCCTGATGGGGGGCTTTTGCTTTGCGCTGACCAATATTTTGTTGCGCAAGCTGAACCAGACGTCCGAGGCATCGCGCATGCTGGCCATGTTTGCTGGCGGCGCCGTCATGGCCGCGTTGGCTGCGGTATCAGGTATGGCGCTGGGCGTGGTGAACTCGCCACCTGCGCCCGGCGTGGCCTGGATGGGCTTGGTGCTGGTCGTCAGCCTCGCGTTTCTGGCCGGCAACCTGGGCCTGCAATATGGCGCGGCCCGCCTGAGTGCCAGCGCCACGTCGCTGATCATGCTGTCCGAAGTGGTGTTTGCCAGTGCCTCGGCGGTGGTGCTGGGCTCCGGCGAGCTATCGGCGCGCACCTTGGCAGGCGGCGCGCTGATTTTGTTGGCCTCAGGGCTGTCCGTGGTGAGTTTTCGCAAACGCTGACCCGGCCACAACGTGCGACACTGGCCGCGAACACTATCAACCAGGAGCGCACATGAGCACCGTGTATGACTTTGACGCCCTTCAAATCAATGGGCAACCGGTGTCTTTGAACCAGTTCAAGAGCAAAGCCATGTTGATTGTCAACACCGCCAGCGCCTGCGGATTTACGCCGCAGTTTGCCGGTCTGGAGGCACTGCACGAGACCTATGGCCCGCGGGGCCTGGTGGTTCTGGGGTTTCCTTGCAACCAGTTTGGCGCGCAGGATGCCGGCAGCAACGACGAGATTGCCGAGTTTTGCCAACTGAACTACGGCGTGAGCTTCCCGATGATGGCCAAGATTGAGGTGAACGGCGACCAGGCCCATCCCTTGTACCAGTGGCTGTCGGCCGAAGCCCCGGGTTTGTTGGGCAGCAAGTCGATCAAGTGGAACTTCACCAAGTTCCTGGTGGGCAAGGACGGTCGCGTTCTCAAACGGTATGCGCCAACCGATGCGCCCGCCAGTCTGGCGGGCGATATTGAAGCCGCTCTGGCCGCCTGACTGGCAGGGACCCGTTCCGGCGGGTGAGTCTGGGGGTTACTTGCCGCGCAGCGGCAGACGAATCAAGGCCAGCGACGGTGAAGGGCGCGTGATTTTCGCGTCAAACGGATGGTCCGGAACGCCCACCGCTTTGAGAATGCGCTGCACATAGGCGCGGGTCTCCAGGTAGGGCGGTACCCCGCGATAACGCTCCACCTTGCCTTCGCCCGCGTTGTAGGCGGCGGCCACCAGCGCCACATCGCCCTCAAAATAAGCCAGCAGCCAGCGCAGGTAGGTCAGCCCGCCCCGGATGTTCTGGGTCGGGTCAAAGGCATTCTTCACGTTGAACCGTTCACTGGTTTCGGGAATCAGCTGCATCAGCCCCTGCGCGTTCTTGGGCGACAGCGCCAGGCTGTTGAAGTTGGATTCCGCCGCAATGATGGCCAGCGCCAGCTGGGGCTCCACCTTGAACTGGGGCGCCAGTTTCATGACCAGGTCGAAAATGGGCCGGGGTGCAATGGCCGAGTAGTCGACCATGGGTTTGATGACCGCTGCGGGCAGGGCCGCAGGCGGTGGCGGGGCGGCCGGGGGGCGCATGCATTCGGGAATGTCGGTGGTGATGCCGCCCACGATTTTGAGCATGCGTTGGGCGACTTCCAGGCCTTGTTCGGCCGCGGCATGGAAAAAGTAAGCTGCAGACACGTCGTTGCGTTCCACGCCACGCCCGTTGGCATACATCCAGCCCAGGTTGTACTGGGCTTCGGCGTCACCCAGGCGGGCACTTTTGCAATAAAGGGTGGCGGCGAGAACGGGGTTGCGGGGAACCCCCTCGCCGTTTTCATAAGCGACAGCTTCCAGGCGAAGGGCGGACGCCAGGGTGCTTTCACGGGCTGATTCCTGCGCATGGGCGGACGCACCCAGCACCGCACAGAATGCTGTAGCAAGAACGGAAGGGCCGAAGGAGCAAGAAGGACGCATGGCGAGGAGTATCCGTCCTTATTCTGCGCCTTCCTTGCGAAAGATCAACGCTGGACTGAGCGCAAGCGGGCCGCCGCTTCGCGCAGGCAGGCGGCGGTGGTGTCCCAGCCGATGCAGGCATCGGTGATGGACACGCCGTAGCGCAGGTCCTGCGGCTTGCCGAGCTTCTGGTTGCCTTCAAACAGGTGGGACTCCAGCATCACGCCTTTGATGCTGCGGTTGCCGTCGGCCACCTGGTGCACCACGTCCTTGAGCACCAGGGTTTGCAGGGCGTGGTTTTTGCGCGAGTTGGCGTGGCTGCAATCGACCACGATGTTCTCGGGCAGCTTGGCCCCAGCCAGGCCCGCTTCGGCCTGGGCCACGGCCACTGAGTCGTAGTTGGGGACCGCGCCGCCGCGCAGGATCAGGTGGCCAAAGGCATTGCCCCGGGTCTGCGTGACGGCGACCTGGCCCGCGCCATTGATGCCCAGAAACGCGTGCGGCTGGGCCGCGGACAGCATGGCGTTGAGCGCCACCTCCAGCCCGCCGTCGGTGCCGTTCTTGAAGCCGACCGGGCTGGACAGGCCGCTGGCCATCTCGCGGTGGGTCTGGCTCTCGGTGGTGCGCGCGCCGATGGCGCTCCAGGCAATCAGGTCGCCCAGGTACTGCGGGGTGATCGGGTCCAGCGCCTCGGTGCCGCAGGGCAGGCCGAGGTCGTTGAGGTCAATCAGCAGGCGCCGGGCCAGGCGCAGGCCTTCTTCAATGCGAAACGAATCGTCCATGCGCGGGTCGTTGATCAGCCCTTTCCAACCTACGGTGGTACGGGGTTTCTCGAAGTACACCCGCATCACGATGAACAGCTGGTCGGACAGTTCGTCTGCCAGCGCTTTCAGGCGCCGGGCGTACTCCATGGCGGCCTGGGTGTCGTGGATCGAGCACGGGCCCACCACCACAAACAGGCGCGCGTCGCTGCCGCTCAGGATGTTGGCCAGGGTGCGCCGCGCGGCATTGACGGTTTGGGTGGCCTGGCTGCTGGCCGGAATATCTTCGTGCAGCTGCGTGGGTGAGAGCAGGGTCTGCTGCGACAGCACGTTCAGATTTTCAAGCGCGGTGGGGAAGGTCATGGCTGATTCCAGTGGACAAAAATTGAAAACATTAAACCAGACCGCTTGCGCTGCTTCAAGCGGGCTTTTGCCACGTTGCGTGCTATATGTAAAACAGGCCGCTAGCGCACGTCCTGTCTGCGTTAGTAGCTATTGATTTTGTAGCTGTTGAAAAAGACCTGTGCAGGCTCGACACCTATTGGTCTTGCGGCGACTGCGGCAGCATATTCCGGTCAATCAAGCGATTCATTGCGAATCAAAATCCGGTCGTTCTGATTCCAACGTGTCATAACTTGGGAGTTTGGTTTTGGTGAAGAAGAAGCATGAGCAGGCGGAAGGACTGTTTGGCAGCGTAACCGGGTCTTCGGAAATTCAAAATGCCCGCCCGATACCTGTCATTAGTGTCGGGAGGCCGACTGTCTGCTGACTGGTCGAGATTTCAACCAAATGGGCACCCGAAGTCGACCAGAAGCGGGACTTGAAGTAGGTAAGCGCCAGAGACGCGCCGCAGAGGCCCGTGACAATAGGGACATAAGGCGAATCTCTGACAAAATTGCGCCCATGAGCATCAGCGACAACTTGAAAAACTGGGCCAAGCGAATCAAACGCGACGGCGTGACGCTTTGGTTTGCTGGCAAGAATCCCCGAACGCCTTGGTACGCGAAGGCCCTAGGTGTGTTTGTGGTGGGCTATGCGTTGAGTCCCATTGACCTGATTCCAGACTTCATCCCAGTGCTGGGCTACGTCGATGATATTTTGCTACTTCCGGGCCTAATCTGGTTAACCATTAGGCTCTTGCCGCCTGACGTCCTCGCGGAATGTCGCGGCCAAGCAGACGAGTGGATGCAGACGAAAGGCTCGAAGCCAAGCAGTCGGGTCGGCGCGGTCGTCATCGTGGTGCTATGGCTGGCCATAGGTGCAGCGGCATGGTTTTGGCTCAGGCCGGGTCTATAGGCTGTCTCAGAGTTTGACGCTCATGGTAGCCTGCCATCGCGGCTACCATGACTCTCCGACTTCTCGCATCACCGCTGCCCCAACCCCGGACAGGCTGCGGCGTCTCAAACTGGCACTGAACACAAACGGCAGCTTTGGCGACGTTGCCGAATGCCACGAACGGCTTCTGACCGGAGTCGAACTGGACAACCGAAAAGCTGCCTGTCATGAGCGACTCTTATGGGTCTAAAGCGGGTGCAGTCACTGATTTGGGTGTGGCCAGGTCAGCCGCATCGAGCCCCAAGCAAAACAGGCGTGTCTATCTAGAACGAGAAAAGTTTGATTCCTTTTTGGGTGGTTTCGGACGCGGTTTCATATTTCAATCTGCCACCATACCGCAAAAGTCCAACTCTTATCCGTTGGGCTTTTTTCGTAAAAAAACTCAATGGTGACGAGCACTTACGCGAATTGCCTCTTGAGCTTTTCGCTATCAAATTTGAGTATGCTTGGACGTTTTTGGCCCAAATTGCCTCGTTTTTTCTCTCTGTTCTCAGCGACCCTCTTGAGTTTTCAAGAGGCCACTTCCAATGAAATCAAAGACTTACGCGGGGGTAGTTTGCAAGTTGAAATTGGTGGGCGGTAGCGACAGAGAACAGTGGACCCGGCACTCGGACTGTAGCTTTAGAGCGCCTTGCGAAGTGCCAAGGTCGTTTCCATTTTGAGCCCTGTTTGCGGCAACGCGCGCTCGGGCGCTACCCCTTTGGCTGGCGCAACTGCCGACGCCGGTGCGGGCATCCCGGTCGTCTGAACCGCAGTGGCCAGCGGTGCGGAAGCCGCAAGCAAGGGTGCGGAAACGGGCCCAGACGGAAGGTCAGCCCAGTTCAACCCTGTTACCGGCGCAACGGCGGGCCACTACCGACTGGGTACCGATACCTCGGTCAGTTTGCCGTTAATCAGCTTGAAGTGGAAATTGGCGTAGACCGGCTTGGACCACAGGTCTTTGTCTGTCAATTCACGCTGAAACGTCGGCACATCAACTTTCACCGTAGCGTCGTACGCCCCATCGCCTAAAAGCGCGCTATTGGCTGAATAGTGCAAGCCGCTACTGCCCCACATCGGAGGCAATAACAGTGTGGCGGTCTTCCCCGTCGTCACATTGGTTGCTTCAAACGTAACGTTCGCATAGGAAATGCGCGTCTTGGTCTTTGGATCATCGAGCTTCAATTCCACGTGGTAGCGCTCATCCGCAGCGGGTGAGTGTGCCCCCCAAACTGGCGGGGTACCCATGGCCATCCACATTGCCTCGGCGCCTTCAAGCTCCAACTGCAGCACCATACCGCTGGTTGCAACACGGCCGATGAGAACCGCTTTCTTCAAAGGGTCCGCCGCAACCGCAAGCGCCTTGACCTGTGCTTTGACGGGGAGAACTGGGGCAGCTTGGGACCATGCGGCGGCGCAGGCTGCGCTTAAGGCGAAGGCCCATGTTGTTTGAGTAAGGTGTGACATGGGTTGCATCTCATCCCGCCATGGCGCTACAAGCAGCAGCGCAGAGCTTGCAGGCCTCTGCGCATTTCTTGCAGTGATCCATAGCGTGTTTCGCGCATTCGGTGCTGCACGCTTGGCAGGCTTGGGCGCACAACGCGCAGATTGCGTCTCGCTGTGCGCCTTGACGCGCGATGGATGCTGCTGCCAAGCGACAAATGTCAGCACATTCCAAGTCCAATGCAATGCAGTGGGCCAACGGCTTTGGCTGATTTTCATTCAGGCAAGCGGATGCGCATTGGAGGCACGCAGCAGCGCAGTCATTGCAAGCACGAAGACATTCAATTTCTTTTTGGCTCAACATGTTTTTTCCTTTGGAGTTTGCCTAAGATGCGGCGCATGAATCTTCCCGAGAACGAAGATGGTCGTCTGTGCGTCAGTGCACAAAGGCTGGGTGAGGAATTCAGCGTCTCACAGGCCACTGAAATAGGGTTGCGTGTGCTGCTGCACAGACGGCGGTTAGATGCAGGCGTAACTTCAACACTGCGGATTCCGAACTGTGGTGTGCGATGCGGTCGCTGATGGCGTTTCGGGCGCATACGCATTTTTTACTATCAGTCTAATTCTTCGTTTCACTAAAGAAAATTTATGAAAATTTATTTGCCATCGCTCTTGGTATGGTGCCTGTGCTGACCACAGGCGTCTCTTTTGCGCAGAGCGGCAACATGATGAATGATGGCGCGTGGGGCAACAGTTGGATGGGCGGCTACGGCGGAATATGGATGCCGATTTTGATGATTGTTGTGGTCGTTGCGCTTGTGGTGTGGATTGTTAAACAAAAGAAGTGATCGGCGTCGGGAAGTCTGCACAACACTGCGCGGCGCCCTGAATGACGTGCCCGAGCGCAGGTGAAAAAGGTGTGGGGCCAAGTCCCACGCAGGACTGCTGGCTCGGCTGTCTTGGTTGTCTTGACCGAAATGTTCTTGCTCATTCTGGGCATTGTTTATGCATCATAGAAAATCGAGGTAACCCATGTACTACGTCGTTGAAACCCAAAAATCATTCCACCAGGCGACGACAGACCTTGAGTCGGCAGTGATCTGCAATGGCTTCGGGGTAATGCATATCCACGACTTGGGGACCACACTTCGCAGCAAAGGCATTGCATTTGATGAGGAGTGCAAGGTCTTTGAAGTCTGCAATCCGGCCCAAGCTGCAAAAGTTTTGACCACCGATATGCGCTTGAATATGGCGTTACCGTGTCGTATTTCTGTGTACACGGAGAAAGGCCAAACGAAGATCGGTTTGATCAAGCCAGTGCCCATGCTTTGCGCGCTGTCGCAGGACGCGGCGCTGGTTCAAGTTGCCAAAGAGGTTGAGGAAAAAACCATCGCAATGGTTGACGAGACGAGGTAGACACCCCGCAGCCCCCAAAACACCATGAACACCCGAATCGCACACGCGAACAGTGGGGCGTTCGCGTTTTGGTTGATCGAAATCAATGCCGATTTCAGGTCTATCTCGATACTAAAAAAGCTGTGCAAAGACTGCCGCTAACGCATCCCGGACCCGCTTGAACAGTGCTCCAACGCAGGATTGCACTCCCCATCCACCGACTCAGAAGGAAATTTTTATGACCCGATTTCGATTCATCCCCTTGGCACTGGCCCTCACTGCTGCCAGCGCATTGATCGCCTGCAACACCGCCCCCTCGATGCCCATAGGCACCGCGTTTGCCAGCGACATGGCTATGCCCGACTACATCGCCAAGATGGATGCGCAGATGAAAACCATGCAGAGCATGCACGACAAGATGATGGCAGCAAAAACACCTGAGGAACGCAAAGCGCTCATGGGTGAACACATGAAGGCCATGCAAGACGGTATGACCATGATGGGAAAAATGGGTTCCAGCGGTGCAATGTCAGGCATGGACGCAGGCACCAAAAAAGGTGGCATGTCCATGGACATGATGGCCCATCACGACATGATGGAAAAGCGCATGGAAATGATGACCTCCATGATGCAAATGATGATGGATCGCATGCCTGCGCCAGCAGCTCCATAGATGGCTTTGTCAACCATCTACTGCGTAAGGGTAGCCGACAGATCGGTTGCTTATTGGCGCAGTGCCTCCCGCCCAACGCTCCTTGCTTGCGTAAACCAGGAGCCAAATCAACCATGGCTCGGCGCAAGCACTCCCACGTCTATGTCGTTGAATTGTCCAATGACGTGTTGCTCAATGCCCGGTTCATGCGCTCGAACCCAGATTACCAGCCAGGAAAGCCGTGCGTTTATGTTGGCATGACCGGACTGGACCCTGACGTGCGGTTCGATAAACACAAGGCTGGCGTTCAAGCCAACCGATACGTGCAGGAATATTGCCAGCGTCTGTTGCCGGAAATCTATAAGCTTTACAACCCGTTGACCTATGACGAGGCTCGGAGTTTGGAAGTTGAACTGGGCATCGATCTGCGCGAGGGTGGGTTTGGAGTCTGGCAGGCTTGATGATTGACTGATATCGAAGGACTCCTTTCAGAGTGGCGGCGGCCTTTCGCGAATCGTGGGTGATTTGACCGGAGCGCAGCGTCAGCCGACATAGGTTTGTCCAAACTACTCGCTCCGTACCCGACATTCACCCAGTAGCCCGATCGTCAACAATGTGGTGTTGATTTCGAGGATCGCTGCACCCGCCAACGACCAGGTGCGCTCGTTCACCGGTATCAGCCATCAGGCAGCACCCGACCCACTGCTGACGTAGGACCAATGAATCCGCCTGCCGCAAAGCGATAGTTCAATGCGCAGCAGCCTGAATGCAAGTGGCGATATCACCAGGCGCGTGGTGCAGTCGCGCCAGGGGGTCTTGAGCTTGGTTACCACCCGGCCAGCGGCGCTGCGTTGCACCTGTTCGTTGGCCAGTGCCGGACGGGTGATGCAGCGACACAGTTGCTCGAGCGCCTGTGCAACGCCGTCTGTAGCTCGTCATTGCGACAGAACCAGGAAAAGGGCGGTTGAATTTCCTCCGCCGGCGTCTGTCGCTGAACCAGCCGCAATGCCGGATCGAGAGCCAGACTGGTGTGCCGCCCGCGTGGGCGGCTCCGGGAGATTGCACCTGGGTCAAGCAGAACTGGCTGAAGATGTGCAGCAAGACGGTGCCCGCGCTGCTCACCGGTTGGTCATTTGTCTTTCTGGATGCCCTACTCAATGAAGGACGGAATGCGTGCTCGGCAATACGATCATTGCTTGCGCGTGACGTCCTGCGCCTGGTTCGCAATCGGAAGTTCCAGGCGGGCAGCCCACTCAGTCCATCCCGCGTCGTACCACCGGACGTTCGTATACCCGAGCAAGCGCTTCAGTACGAAATAGGTCTGACTGGCCTGATGTCCGGTTCGGCAGTGAACGATCACCAAGCTGTCCTTGGCGGGGATGATCCGACTGTAGGCCGCAGCCAACGCCAGGGTCGGCTTGAAGGCGACGACCTTGTCGGAAGCTGTCACCAAATCCTCGGTGAACGGACGACTGATTGCGCCGGGGATATGGCCGCCACGCGCTTCGTCGGATTTTTTGCCGGTGTAGTAGTCCGTCGGCCTGACATCGATGATGACAACGCCCGGTTTCCCGAGTTGGGCGACGACAAACGGGAACTCCACGGTGAAGTTGTCGGCGTCCTTCTTTACCGGATATTTCGACACCGTTGTAATTGGCAGCACGGCATCCGCTGGCCGACCTTCCTGCGCCCACTTTGCGTATCCGCCGTTCATGACGGCGTAGTTCATGTGGCCCAGCCGCTCGAACGCCATCCCGGCCAACGTGGTGTCATACAACTTGTCGCCGGATACCAGAACGATAGAGTCAGACGCTCGCAAACCCAGCAGCGAAAACTGGGCGGCGAGCATCGGGGCCGGCAGGAGCATCGACGGTACGCCGCCGATGTTGCCGCGCAAGCTCTCGAGATTGAGGCTGATGGAGCTCGGAATGTGGGCGTTGTTGTATTCCGGCTGAGGCCGCAGGTCGATGACCTTGACCCCCGCAGTGGAGATCATCGACGCCAGCGGATGAGTCTCCACCGTCCGAGGCATGGCGACATGTATCGGCGCGCTGGCGCCGTCGGACTTGGCTGAACCGGCGGACGCGGTGAAGAATGAGCGCCAGGCGTTGACCCGGGCGGCATCGGCCGTCGTCATCGGTTCATTGCGTAACGAGACGGGCTTGAGGCAACGCTCCTGGAAACCCACCAGCCCGTCCGTCAGCAGAAAGACGTTGCCGTAGCCCTGACGCTGGAGCGAGTCCCGCGCTTGGGCGGGGTGAGTCATCCCATTGGAATACAGCACGATCGAACCCCGGTTCTTATGGGGTTGCAGCGTTTCCGCCAACTCGGCAAGCGGCACATTTTGCGCGCCGCGAATGTGGAAAACCTTGAATTCCGCCGCCGGGCGCAGATCGACGACAACCAGGTCCGTGGCCCCGGCCATCAGGCGGTCGGCCAGGACTTCAGGCTCGACATGGTCCAGACCCCCCTCGACGCTCTTCATGAGCGCCTTCTCATCGCCTGCGTTTGCAACGGCGGCGACTTTCGGGGCGGCGTCCGCTGGGGCGGGACCGACGAGCACGAACAAGCCGCCAGCCAGCGCCACGAGGGCCAGGCTGAAGGCCTTCAGAAACGGCGAACCCTGGTACGGCGCGCGGCCGGTGCGCTTCTTCTCGGCCCACTCGGCCAACCAGAAGGCAGCCACGGCCACCAGCGTGAAGGCGAAGATGAATCCGTTGCGCGACATGCCGACGCTGTCATACGCCATCTGCGGTCCTTGATTGCCGGCAACGTAGAGACCCTCGATGACAGGGAAAAGCTCGTTGAACAGGACACTGCCACCGACGACACCAAGCAGGAACACGAGGGCGTCGATCCGGCCCGCAGCGAGGCCAACCGCTGCCGTTCCCGGACACCAGCCGCCCATGACGAATCCGACACCGAACAGCAGTCCGCCGACGACCTGGGCGCCGTAGACGGTCGGCATGAGGTAAATCTGATCGAGCTGGAGCCAGCCAAAACCGATCAGATACGAGAGTCCCAGGGCCGCCGTGATGAGCGCGGTGAACATCACCTTCACCACGGCCATGTCAGTGAAATAGAAGACGCCGGCCAGACGGCGCGAACTGCTGAATCCGGCGCGTTCGAGTCCGAAGCCGAAGCCGAAGCCGACCAGCAGTGCCAGAAAGAGGGCCCGGGAAGTGTCGAGCGCACCGAGGCTGTAGAGCGTGTCAATCATGCCATTGCTTCCTCACAAACCAGGCCGCGCCGTAGCCGCTGGCAAACAGACAAGCCAGAAACACCAGACTGCCGGAGAGCAGCAGCGCGCCTCCAGTCAGACCTTGACCCGAGGTGCATCCCTGTGCCAGGCGGCTGGCGAAGCCGACGAGAACGCCACCGGCAACGGCGTACCCGAGTCGGCGACCGACGCTTGTAGTGGCGCCGCGTTCAATCTGGATGTGTGCCCGATTCGCCAACAGCGCCGAAAACAAGCCGCCGATAAGGGTGCCGACGAACATGAAGACGAGGTAGTAGTGCAGCGGACTGGCACCCCATTTGCCGAAATACGCGCTGCCCAGCGTGTGCGCCGGCGCAACGAAGGCGGAGAGTGCCGCCCCGAAGCGCGCGATGCCGCCCGATGCGCCGAGCCCGGCGCCAAGAATGGCGAACGAGGCCAAAAGCACCAGCCCAAGCAGAACCCCCACGAGGTAGGGATTCCCGTAGGGCTCCGGCTGGCCATGACGATCGACGATTGCAGTCGTCATATCAGCAGCCCGCGCTCGTCTTCGTCGGTGTCGAACGGCCGGCCGGCGCCGCGACCGCCGCCTTCGCGGCAGCCGGGGCTTTTACCGCTTGAGCTGGAGCAGGGGCTGGGTCCGACGGCAGCAGCGCCGCGGTATCGTTCCAGTAGGCTTCCAGTCCGCCATGGAGCACCCTGATCGAGCGCCGAGTACCCTGGGAGAGGATTCCCCCTACAGCCATAGCCAGCGAGCCGTCGCGATCGACGATGACCAATGGGACGGTGCCGTTGCGATAGGACCGGTTGGCGATGACATCGGCGATGCGCCCGTTGGTTGAGCCGGGCAGGCTGAAGTCGGCATAGGGGGCCGGCGGGCGTATGTCCACGATTTCGAACGTGCCGGGGAGATCCATCAGCATGCGTTTGAGTTCGGTGGCACTGATGCGCTGCGGCAGCGTGACGGACCCTGCGGCTGGCTCGGCCACTACCGCAGTCGCAAAGATTGTTGCCACGATGAATACGGCCGCATTAAGGGTAGTGCGAGGTATCGTATTTTTCATTGCCGAATTTCTCTGTGCGTTTGATTAATTCTTGCTTCTGTTTTGCTGACTGCTTCTCGTCTTTAGCAATGTAGCTTCAAATGCGTTTACCGTCTGTTCGTCACCGTACGGATCGCAGCTCATCTCGTCCTCGCGCGAAGTTCATGCGCAACTCTTCACGCGCCACGCCGACGGGCTGCGTCTGGCGGCGCACGGCGAGGGCTTCTTGCGTCACGCCGAACACATGCTGACGACACTGGCGGCTGCGGTCGAGGAGACGCGGAGTGCGGTCTCATCGGTCACGGGTCAGGTCCGCATCGCGATCACGGACACGGTCTCCGAGTACCTGTTGCTCAAGGTCATTGCCGTCATACGCCGCCAGTTGCCGCTGGTGGCATTCGAACCCGCCGAGCGCAACCGGATCGACCTCGAGGAGGAGCTGCGCAGCGGCGAGTTCGATCTCGCGGTGGTGCTGGTGTCGAACCTGTCGACCGCACCGGACATCCGGCGCGAGAACCTACTCAAGTCCACCAGGCAACTGTGGACGTCACTGGATCACCCGCTGGCGCGCGAAAAGTCCGTGACGCTGCGCGAAATTGCCACGCTGCCCTTTGTGCTGCTTGACATGGATGAGCACGCGGAGACCGTCGATCGCTACTGGTCAGCAATGAGGATGAAGCCGAAAGTGGTGTTCCGCACCAAGTCGATCGAGGCCGTGCGCAGCCTGGTAGCGCAGAACGTGGGGGTCACGACCCTCTCGGATCTGGTGTTTCGGCCGTGGTCGCACGACGGCGGGCGCATTCGCCGCACCAGGGTGTCGAACGCAGTGCCGTCGATGGATCTCGGCTTGGCCTACTGCCGTGGCACGGTGCGGCCGCAGTCCACAACGGCGTTCGCCGAGGCACTGCGCTCGCTGGCCAAGACGCTGACGCGCGAATCTGCGCGCGCAGAGCTGGGCGCATAGCGCTGCCCGCGCGGACCAACTGGGAACGACCTCTCAGGCCTGCGTTTTCTGGCTCGGCACAGACCACTGTACCAGCCGGGTACGCGGGGTGCCGTTCAATCGACCCGACCCCTATCGCAGGGGGGCCTCGGCAACCAGTTCCCAAAATGGCGTATGCAGCAAGACGCCAACGACGTGAAACGTTCAGGTCAGACGCTCCGAACCTGCCTGTCGCCAGCGACGGGTGATGGCCCAGACCTGAACAATGACAGTTATTCCTTAATGACCGCAATGGGCACGTTGAAGCCCGCCAGGAACGGATTCTGATGGGCAATGAATTGGGAACCCCGCAAGCTGACTGTCGTGACCGGCTGCAATGGGTCTTGGATTCAACCGGTCGATGCAACAAGTTGGCTGAATCGTTCAGCTGGCGTTTCGTAGTTTAGAGTTTTCCTTGGACGCTCGTTTAGTTTTTTCGCAATTGCATTTAGCTGTGCCTGCGAGTAATGAGAGATATCGATCCCCTTGGGGAAATACTGCCGCAACAGTCCATTCGTGTTTTCATTGCTCCCACGCTGCCAAGGACTCTGGGGATCACAGAAGTAAACGCTGATGTCAGTGGCCAATGTGAAACGCTTGTGGTCGGCCATTTCATGACCCCGGTCCCACGTCAATGACTTGTAGAGTTCCTGGGGCAGCTTGCGAGCGTTTTTGATCAGTGCATTGATGACCGTTTGCGTGTCTTTACTGGCAACTTTCACCAGCATCACGTAGCGCGTCTGGCGCCCAACCAGCGTCGCAATCTGATTGTTGAGACTCCCAAAAAGCAAGTCGCCTTCCCAGTGGCCTGGTACGGCCCGATCCTCCACTGACGCTGGACGATCGCTAATGGAAACGGCGTTGGTGATCTTGCCGTGGTTGTCCGTCTTTTGCGTGTGGTGGCGTGAACGGCGCATGGCTCTGGTGCGCCTCAAATGTTGCAGCAGTTCCTTCTTCAATGCACCACGTGCTTGAATGAACAGACTGCGGTAGATGGTTTCATGTGACACGTGGTAGTCCTTGTCGCACGGGTAAGTATGCTTGAGCCATCCTGCGATTTGCTGGGGTGCCCACTGGCATTGGAGCTTACGTGCCACGATGTTGGCCAGCTTTCGCTTCTCCACTAATTTGCACGTCTTGGGTCGACACGACCGATCCCAAGCCGCCTGGTCGGCCTGGGCCGCGCGGTAGCAGCCTTGACCACCGTTACGCCGGATCTCGCGGCTGATGGTGGAAGGAGCTCGTCCAAGCTGACAAGCAATTGACCGGATCGAGCGTCGCGCCACCAGTGCGCGTGATATCTCTTCGCGTTCGGCTAAGGTCAGCGCAATTGGGGAGCGACAACGCTGCACCGGACGTATGCCTCCAGTTTCCGCCAGGATGCCACTGACAGAGGAGTGGTTTCGATCAAATAATTGGGCGATTTGTTGAAGGGATTCGCCCTTCTTCCAGCGTTCCCACATCAGAGCCTTCTGGCTCTCAGAGTAGTAAATCCTAGGTCTTCGTTTCATCTGCAACACTCCTTCTGCTGGCGCAGTTTCTAGTGTGTTGCATCGACCGGTTGAATCCAAGGTCTTTTCCAGACATTGAATTCCAAGATGCAGCCGTGCCAGTTGGCACTTTTGAACTGGATGTTGCAATCCTTTTCAGATGTTCAACGCCCTTCATGCTGCTTAAGCACGCCAGCTTGCGCTCGGAGGCATACATGTAAAACAGCCGCTAGCGCCCGATTCACCTACATGAGTAGCTATTAACTTTATAGCGAAAGCGTAAGCGCCTCATCCAGCATTTCCACCCAGTGCCGCACCGGCGTGGCCGTGCCGCTTTGCAGGTGCGTGATGCAGCCGATGTTGGCCGACACGATGACGTCCGGTTTGGTGTCGCCAAAGGTCTCGTTCAGGTGGCCCAGTTTGCGGTCGCGCAACTGGTACGACAGGCCGGGGTTGAGCACCGAATACGTGCCCGCCGAGCCGCAGCACAGGTGGGCCTCGCAGCCGGTGACCTTGACGTTGAAACCCAGCGCACCCAGGTGTTGCTCCACACCGCCGCGCAACTGCTGGCCGTGCTGCAGCGTGCAGGGCGGGTGAAACGCCACGGTGCTGGCGACGGCCTGGACCCGGTCACGCAGTTTTTCGGACAACTCGGGCAGCCACTCGCTCAGGTCCCGGGTCAGGGCGCTGATGCGTGCGGCCTTGGCGGCGTAGGCGGGGTCGTCCTGCAGGATGTGGCCGTATTCCTTGACCGTGACACCGCAGCCCGAGGCGTTCATGAGGACGGCCTCGACACCCGCCGCGCCAGACGCGCCCTCGACATGGGGCCACCAGGCGTCGATGTTGGCGCGCATCTCGGCCTTGGCACCAATCTGGTCATTGAGGTGAAACTTGACCGCGCCGCAGCACCCGGCTTTGGGGGCGATGACGGTTTGTACGCCGATGGCATCGAGCACCCGCGCCGTGGCGCTGTTGATGTTGGGCATCATGGCGGGCTGCACGCAGCCGGCCAGCATCAGCACTTTGCGGACGTGTACGCGGGTGGGCCAGGTGCCCGCATCCTGTTTGGGCGGCACCTTGTTTTTGAGTGTGCCCGGCAGCAGCGGGCGCACCAACTGGCCCAGCCTCATGGCCGGGGCAAACAGCGGCGAGGGCAGGCCCTCTTTCAGGGCCCAGCGCAGGGCACGTTCACCGGCGGGGCGGGGCACTTTGGCATCGACCAGCTTGCGGCCAATGTCCAGCAGGTGGCCGTAGTCCACGCCCGAGGGGCAGGTGGATTCGCAGTTGCGGCAGGTCAGGCAGCGGTCCAGGTGCAGCTGGGTTTTACGGGTGGGGGTTTCGCCCTCCAGCACCTGCTTCATCAGGTAGATGCGGCCACGCGGGCCGTCCAGCTCGTCACCGAGGAGCTGGTAGGTCGGGCAGGTGGCGGTGCAAAAACCGCAGTGCACGCATTTGCGCAGGATGGCTTCGGCGGCCGT
This sequence comes from Rhodoferax sp. LS1R11, assembly GCF_056521395.1. Taxonomy (NCBI): domain Bacteria; kingdom Pseudomonadati; phylum Pseudomonadota; class Betaproteobacteria; order Burkholderiales; family Comamonadaceae; genus Rhodoferax; species Rhodoferax sp. LS1R11. The sequence continues at coordinate 52,516 of NZ_JBWMAW010000012.1, read as the reverse complement.
GCCGTCGGCCGTGCCTTGGTATTCGGGGGCGAGGTTGGTTTGCATCGGGGGCAGTCAAAAGTCGGGGTACAGGCGGCCGCGGTTGAAGATACCGGCCGGATCAAACTCGTGTTTGAGGCCCTGGTGGATGCGGTCCAGCGGTGCGTTTAAAGGGTTAAATCGGCCTGTAGCCCCCGTGTATAGTGCGGGAGCAGCTATGAAAAGAGTAGCGTTTCCGCCCGCGGCAGTGGCGACCTTGCGCAGCTGGGCTTGGGCTGACAGTGGTGCCCACAGCCAGCGCTGGCCGCCGTGCCATTCGATGAACTGCGCAAACGGCAGGTCCAGGGCGAGCGCGGTTTGCGGCACCGACAGGCGCCACAGGCAGAGGTCGGGTGCCGGGGCGGTGAAGAAGGGCAGGGTCTGGTCGCGGCAGGCTTGCCAGTCGGGCCCGGCCTGCGCGTTGTCCATGCGCACGGTGTCGCCACCCAGGGCCTGCAGGTCGGCGGTCATGCGGGGAATGGCGGCTTGCACCGCGGCAGCGGCGCCGCGCAGGCGCACAAACAGGTAGTCGCGCGCGGGGCTGGCGGTGTCGTCCAACACCCAGCAACTGGCGTTCAGCGGCAGCGGCTGGCCGCCCCAGCGGTTGAGCAAGTCCAACGCCTGTTGCTGCGGGATGCCGCCACACATCAGCGTGGCCTCGGCCGGGGCGACCGGCAACACCTTGAGCGAGACTTCGGTGATGACGCCCAGCGTGCCCATGGCCCCCACCATGAGGCGCGAGACGTCGTAGCCCGCCACGTTTTTCATGACCTGGCCGCCAAAGGTCAGCCACTGGCCTTTGCCGTTGATGATTTTGGCGCCCAGCACATAGTCACGCACGGAGCCCACGCTGGCGCGTGCCGGACCACTCAGACCGGCGGCGACCATGCCGCCCACGGTGCCGCCGGCGCCGAAGCGCGGGGGCTCGAACGCCAGGCTCTGGCCTTGCTCGGCGAGCGTGGCTTCCAGTTCGGCCAGCGGCGTGCCCGCCAGCGCGGTGACGACCAGTTCACTCGGTTCGTAGCTGGTGATGCCACTCAGGGGCGTGATGTCCAGCAACTCGCCTTGCGGCGTCTCGCCGTAAAAGTCTTTGGTGCCCCCGCCGCGAAGGCGCAGGGGGGTACGGTCGGCCACCGCCGCGTGGATGCGGTCGGTGAGGTGGCGAAGGGCGGTGTCCATGGATTGCATGCGAAGGATGGTAGGGGCCAAGACGCCCCGGTGGTTTGAATTTTTTGAAACCGCTGGGTTCAAAAATTTAGTCGACGAAGCTGTTCACCGGTAGGCCGGGCACGTCCACCCGCATGGACAACACGCAACCCGACAGGGGAAACGCGGCCAACTCCGCGGCGCTGCGGCCGTGGCTGGCGCTGGTGACAAACAGGGTTTGCAGGTCCGGGCCGCCAAAGCAGGGCATGGTGGGGCATTGCGCCGGTGTGGCGTATTCGGCCAGCAGCGTGCCGTCGGGGGCAAATTTGCACAGGCGCCGACCTTCGAACAGGGCGGCGTAGTAGTTGCCTTGCACGTCGACCGCCGCGCCGTCCGGGCGACCCCGGTAGCCGCCGTTGTCCGCCGCGGGGGCAAACTGCCAGCCCGCCGGTTTGGGCGGGAAGCGGGCAAAGGTGCGGTGGCCCGTCATGGCGCTGGTGGCGGCGTCAAAGTCCCAGGCATGAACGAGGTGGCTGGGCGTGTCGGCCCAGTACAGGGTGCGTCCGTCGGGGCTCCAGGCCAGGCCGTTGGCGGTGGTGGCGGGCAGGGTGGCCGGGTCGGTTTTGCGCGCCAGCACCGGGGTGCCGGTGCGGCAGTCCAGCGCATACAGGGCGGCGTTGCGGGCCACCTTGGTCTCGTCGATGGTGCCGATCCAGAAGCGCCCCAGCGCATCACACTTGCCGTCGTTGGCGCGCATGTGGGCGGGGTTGTAATCCAGGGTGATGAGGTGCTCCAGCGCGCCGCCCCAGGTTCGGGCCCGGTACACACCGCTGCGCAAGGCCATGACCAGACCGCCGCTGGCGGCAGGCGCCATGCAGCCGGGCTCGGACGGCAGGTCCCAGGTGTCGACCGTGCCGGTGCCGACCTCGGTGCGCAGGATCTGCTTGCCGGGAATATCGACCCAGTACAGCCTCTGCTCTTGCGGGTGCCAAAACGGCGATTCGCCCAATTCGCAGAGCTGGGTGGTGACGGCTTGCCAGTTGGCGGGTTGCAAACTCATGTGACTCTTTCTACGTGAATACTCATTTCGGCGGACATGGATTCGCCCGGCTGCAGCACGCGCACGCCCAGCGACTCGGCGCTGGCGCCGGTGCTGGCCATCAGGTTGAGGGCGTTGTTGACGTGGCTCACCGGCTCAATGGCCACAAAGTCGCGCGTGTCGTTGGTGAACACCACGAGGCGGCGCAGGCTGGAGGTGAGGCGGGTGTGCAAGGCCTCGTCGCGCAGGTGCACCACGCCAGACCAGCCATCAAAGCAGTGGTCCACATCCAGCGCGGCGCAGTCCATGTCCAACCCCTGCGCGGCGGAGCGGTGGGTGGGCAGTTTTTCGGGGCTCATCTCCCAGCGCCCGGTGGCTTCAAACGCAATATGGCTGTGCGGGCGTTTGACAAAATAAGGGTGCCAGCCCAGGCCCACGGGCGCCGCCACGGTCGACTGGTTGGTGATGCTCAGGGTCAGCTCCAGCGCGTTGGCGCTCAGGCGAAAGGCCTGTGAGGTGTCAAAGGCAAACGGCCACGCTTCATCGGGTTTGTGCTCATAAGACAACAAGGCAAACTGGGCGCTGGCCTCCAGCACCGTCCAGGGCCGCTGCCAGCCAACGCCGTGGATGGCATGGGGTTCTTCGGCGTTGTTATGCACCAGGGGGTGACCGGTGCCCGCCCATTGCAGCGTGGCGTGGCCCACCCGGTTGGAAAAAGGCACCAGCGGATAACTGCCGGACTGGCGCACGGTGGTCAGCAGCGGGGCGGGCGTGGAGCGCAGCACGGGCGTGTCGCCCAGCCAAAGGCCAGCGATGCAGCCGCCCAGCGCGGGGGCAATTTCACAGCGGAACGTGTCGCTTGAGAGTTCAATGGCGGATGTCATGGTGAGGGGGTCTCCTGAGCCTTATTGTGCATGGACGCCACACGTCGCCACCGGCAAGTTAAGCTCGCCGCCACGCCCGCCAGATGGCGGGCAAGTCCAAGGTGAAACGCATTGAATAAATTGACGCTGAGCAAAGTAAATGAACTCGTGTACCAGGTCTTGACCGACCAGGGCGAGCACGTGGGCAACCTCAAGCGCATCGGCGCGGTATGGAAGTTCAAGGCGGTGGGTTATGAGCCCAACGGCGACGTCATTCCCGGTGGCGGTCCGCTGACGGAGCGACACAACGCGGTGTTTGTTGCGCCGGATGAGGATGTGGTCAGTGCGGCGCTGAGGGTGAGTTGAGCCGCCCATAAAAAAACCCACCGCAGCCAGTCGCTGGGGTGGGTTCCTGGCACTGCTGCGAACCTGGTGGTCCGCAGCCTGCGTCTTCAATTAACGGTTGTAAGCCGTCTCGCCGTGTGACGAGATGTCCAGGCCTTCGCGTTCTTCTTCTTCGCTGACACGCAGACCAATGGTCAGGTCAACCAGCTTGAAGGCCACAAAGGACACCACACCAGACCAGACAATGGTGGTCAGCACAGCTTTGGCCTGAATCCACACTTGGGCTGCGATGGAGTAGTCAGCCGAGGTCACCATCGTGGCTGTTACCCAGTCAGCCACGTAGCCAGGGCCACCCAATGCGGGCGAGTTGAACACACCGGTCAGCAGGGCGCCGACGATACCGCCGATGCCGTGCACGCCGAAGACGTCCAGGGAGTCGTCAGCACCGAGCATCTTCTTCAGGCCGTTCACACCCCACAGGCAGGCAAAGCTGGCCACTGTGCCGATGATCAAGGCACCACCGATGCCGACGTTGCCGCAGGCTGGTGTGATCGCAACCAGACCCGCCACCGCACCGGATGCTGCACCCAGCATGGAGGCTTTGCCGCGCATCAGCGCTTCACCGAGGCACCAGGCCAACACGGCAGCCGCTGTGGCGCCAAAGGTGTTGATGAAGGCCAGAGCGGCGAAACCGTTGGCTTCCAGAGCGGAACCGGCGTTGAAGCCGAACCAGCCCACCCACAGCAGGGACGCGCCCACCATGGTCAAGGTCAGGCTGTGAGGGGCCATCGATTCCTTGCCGTAACCAATACGCTTGCCCACCATGAAGGCGCCGACCAGACCGGCCACAGCCGCGTTGATGTGCACCACGGTGCCGCCTGCAAAGTCAAGTGCGCCGGACTGCCAGACATAACCGGCCTTGGCGTTCATGGCGTCAACCACTTCTTTGGTGCCGTAGGCGTCAGGTCCCATCCAGAACCACACCATGTGAGCGATCGGTGCGTAGCTGAACGTGAACCACAGGGCCGAGAACATCAGCACTGCCGAGAACTTCATGCGTTCGGCAAAAGCGCCGACGATCAGTGCGCAGGTGATACCGGCGAACGTGGCCTGGAAGGCGGCAAACACGATCTCAGGAATGTAGACACCCTTGCTGAACGTGGCGGCGTTGGCAAACGTGCCCGCGGCGTTGTCCCAGATGCCCTTCATGAACAAGCGGTCAAAACCACCGATGAAGGCGTTGCCCTCGGTGAACGCCAGGCTGTAACCGTAGATGAACCACAGGACCACGATGAGCGAGAAGGTCACCATGACTTGCATCAGCACCGACAGCATGTTCTTGGAGCGGACCAGGCCGCCGTAAAACAAGGCCAGGCCGGGCACGGTCATCAGAATCACCAGCAGCGTGGAAACCATCATCCAGGCGGTGTCGCCCTTGTTGGGAACAGGTGCTGGTGCCGGGGCGGCTTCGGCCGCAGGGGCTGCAGCCACGGCGGCGGCGGGGGCCGCAGGAGCGACTGCATCAGCAGGTTTTGCTTCTGCCGGTGCGGCCGCAGGGACTGCTGCTTCAGAGGCCGCAACCGCAGCGGGTGCCGCGGTCTGGGCGAGGGTGGCTGTGCCGCCAACCAGGAGACTCAAACCCAGGGCGAGGGAGGCTAGTAGTTTTTTCATTTTGATGTTCTCGTGTCAGGTGGGCGAGGGCCTTACAGCGCTTCCTTGCCGGTCTCACCGGTGCGAATGCGTACGACTTGTTCGAGGTTGTAGACAAAAATCTTGCCATCACCAATCTTGCCGGTGCGGGCTGCACCTTCAATGGCTTCAATGACGCGGTCCACCAGCTCATCGGCAATGGCGGCTTCGATCTTGACCTTGGGCAGGAAATCGACCACGTACTCTGCACCGCGGTACAGCTCGGTGTGGCCTTTTTGACGGCCGAAGCCTTTGACTTCAGTGACGGTGATGCCCTGCACGCCGATGGCAGAGAGCGCTTCACGCACCTCGTCCAGCTTGAAGGGTTTAATGATGGCGGTTACAAGTTTCATGGGTTCTCCTCAGCATGGAAATGATCAGTTGCACACAGCGTTACGAGCTTCATCAGCTTCTCCAACAATTTCGTGAACGGGAGTGACAAGCATGGTTCATGCCAGTGCATCTTTGATGATTTTGCCCTGACACCGAATGATTGATTAGGGGGCTTGATGTCCGCTTACCCCAGCTAATGCGTCGATTGCACCAACTGGGTGCAGTATGAGGCTGCGGTTTATTTGGTGCGCACTCTTTTGGCGTGAGAGGGGTGCATGGCCGAGTTTGGTGCAGAAGGTGGCCTCTGCCGGCAGGCACCTCGCCCATTTGCTGCGTCGCAGCCTTTCGGCTAATATGCATGTATAAATAAACAGTGTTTGCTGGCGACGTCTGCTCAGTTTTTGAGAGAAGCCTTGGTTTGCACCCTTTGGAGAGGAATCCACATGAGTTTGTCTTTGGTGCAAAGCCGTGCCCTGCTGGGGCTGGAGGCCGCGGCCGTCACGGTGGAGGTACATTTGGCCAATGGCCTGCCGAGCTTCACGCTGGTGGGTCTCGCAGACGTGGAAGTCAAGGAAGCCCGTGAGCGGGTTCGCTCGGCCATTCAAAACTCGGGGCTGGAATTTCCCTCCAACAAACGCATCACGGTCAACCTGGCGCCAGCCGACCTGCCCAAAGACTCCGGGCGGTTTGACTTGCCCATCGCTTTGGGCATTCTGGCGGCCAGCGGCCAGATTGATGCCCATAAGCTGGCAGGCCATGAGTTTGCCGGCGAGTTGTCCCTGTCAGGCGAGTTACGCCCCGTGCGTGGTGCGCTGGCCATGAGCCTGGCGCTGCACGCGGGAGGTGTCGTCACCCAGCTGGTACTGCCACCTGAAAGCGCTGAAGAAGCCGCCCTGGTGCCGGACGCCATCGTCTACAGGGCCCGCCATTTGCTGGATGTGGTGCAGCATTTCCTGCCTGATTCGTCTGACGCCCCCCCTGCCGAGCCGTCCACCGGCTGGTCCCGGGTCACGGCCACCCTGCAGGCCCATGCGGCTCAGTACCTGGACCTGGCGGATGTCAAAGGTCAGCTGGGTGCGAAACGGGCGCTGGAGATTGCGGCGGCGGGCGGGCATAGCCTGCTGCTCATGGGGCCGCCCGGGTCTGGCAAGTCCATGCTGGCGCAGCGGTTTGCAGGCCTGCTGCCCGCCATGACCACCGACGAAGCCCTGCAAAGCGCCGCCGTGGCCAGCCTGGGCGGGCGCTTTTCGCTGGACCGCTGGGCGCAGAGGCCGACGTGTTCGCCGCACCATACGGCCAGCGCCGTGGCCCTGGTCGGTGGTGGCTCTCCGCCGCGACCCGGGGAAATCTCACTGGCGCACCACGGGGTCCTGTTTCTGGATGAGATGCCAGAGTTCCCCAGGGCGGCGCTTGAGGCCTTGCGTGAGCCCCTGGAGACGGGTTCCATCACCATCTCACGGGCTGCCCGCCGGGCGGAGTTTCCAGCACGGTTCCAGTTGATTGGGGCCATGAATCCTTGTCCCTGTGGTTATCTGGGCTCGGCCCAGAAGGCCTGCCGTTGCACGCCCGACCAGGTGGCGCGGTATCAGGGCAAGCTCAGTGGCCCCTTGATCGACCGCATCGACCTGCATGTGGAAGTGCCCGCCGTGGTGTCGTCCGATTTGCTGCTGGCCCAGGCGGGGGAGTCCACCGCGTCCATTCGGGAGCGCTGCACAGCGGCGCGTGCACGGGCCGTTGCACGCCAGGGCAAATCCAACCAGGCTTTGCAGGGGCAGGAGATCGATGTGCACTTGCTGCTCGATGATGCAGCCGTCAAGTTCCTGAATATTGCGGCCGCCCGTCTGGGCTGGTCGGCACGCAGCACCCACCGGGCTCTGAAGGTCGCCCGTACCATTGCTGATCTGGCTGGGGCACCGACCACCCAGGTCGCCCACTTGGCGGAAGCCATGCAGTACCGGCGCTCAGTTGCCCAGACTGTTGGGGCGTGATTTTTGGGCTGAGGGCAACTGGCCCTCAAACAGGCGGCTGATGGTGGCCAGGCGGACACCGGCTGTGCGCTCACCCAGCAAACCCGAGAGCAAGGTCATCAAATCGCTGCGCAAGTACCAGAGTGCCTGAATGTCAGGCGCGTACAAGACCCGCGCCCATACCTGCGCAAACTGGTGGCTTGTACCCAAGCCCACAATGCTGTCGAGCATCGCCTGGCGAATATCCTTGATGCGACTCTCTGGAACAACTTCCTTGGAGGGTTCGCCAAAGAGGCTCATCAGGCTGGATGCAAATTTTGATTTTTTCCAACTCATAACGATTTATTGAGCTTACGCGTGGCCTTGCGGAAATGCAAGATACGCGGAAACTGCCATCTATTGGACGAATTGGACCACCAAGCGGTCTCTTCAGGCGTTAATTATTGTGATGACATGTAACCATGCCCCAGCGCTTACAGGTTGGGCGCCAGCAGCCGCTGCAGGGCCTGCTCGTTCATCTGGCGGCGTGTGGCGAGGTCTTTAAGCTGGTCATCGCCAATCTTGCCCACGTTGAAATACGTGCTGTCCGGGTGCCCCAGGTAGAAGCCGCTCACGCTCGCCGCCGGTGTCATGGCCAGGCTCTCGGTCACGGCCATGCCGATGTCCTGGCACTGCAGCAGGTCGAACATTTCTTTTTTCACGCTGTGGTCGGGGCAGGCCGGGTAGCCCGGTGCCGGGCGGATGCCTTTGTACTTTTCGGCAATCAGGTCTTCCGGTGTCAGTGCCTCGCTGGGCGCGTAGCCCCACAGGTCCGCGCGGACCCGGTGGTGCAGGCACTCGGCAAAGGCCTCGGCCAACCGGTCGGCAATCGACTTGAGCATGATGGCCGAGTAGTCGTCATGGTCGTCCTCGAAGTATTTTTCCTTCTTGTCAACCCCAATGCCTGCGGTCACGGCAAAGATGCCCGCGTAGTCGGCGGCCACCCCCTTGGGGGCGACAAAGTCGGCCAGGCAGCGGCTGGGGCGCATCACGCCCTCAATCACCTGTTTTTCTGTTTGCTGGCGCAGGCCGTACCAGGTCATGGCGACCTCGGTGCGGGTCTCATCGGTGTAGAACTCGATGTCGTCGTCGTTCACCGAGTTGGCGGGGTACAGGCCAATCACCGCGTTGGCAGTCAGCCAGCGGCCTTCGATCAGGCGCTTGAGCATGCGCTGCCCGTCGGCATACACACGCACGGCCTCGGTGCCCACGACTTCGTCTTTCAGAATGGCCGGAAAAGGCCCCGCCAGGTCCCAGGTCTGGAAGAACGGGCCCCAGTCGATGAAGCGGGCCAACTCGGTCAAATCGAAATTTTTGAACACACGACGGCCAATGAACTTCGGCCTGGTCGGGGTGTAGCGCGCCCAACTCACTGGGGTCTTGTTGGCCCGGGCGCGGGCCAGGCTCCACATGGGCGTCTGTTTCTTGTTGGCGTGCTGCTCGCGCACCCGGTCGTAGTCGGTGTTGAGTTCGGCAATGTACTTCGCCGCCTGGTCGCTCAACAAACTCTGCGCCACACTCACACTGCGCGAGGCATCCGGCACATAGATCACCGGGCCTTCGTAGTGCGGCGCGATCTTGACGGCGGTGTGCACCCGACTGCAGGTGGCGCCGCCAATCATCAGGGGCATGTTCCTGAGGCGGAAGTACTCGTCCTTCTGCATCTCGCCCGCCACGTACTGCATCTCCTCCAGGCTGGGCGTGATCAGGCCGGAGAGGCCGATGATGTCCGCGCCCTCGGCCTTGGCCTTCGCGAGAATCTCGTGGCAGGGCACCATCACGCCCATGTTCACCACGTCAAAGTTGTTGCACTGGAGCACCACGGTCACGATGTTCTTGCCAATGTCATGCACATCGCCCTTGACCGTGGCAATGACGATCTTGCCCTTGGTGCGCACGTCGCGCCCGGCGGCTTCGTCCACGCGTTTTTCTTCCTCGATGTACGGAATCAGGTGCGCCACGGCCTGCTTCATCACGCGCGCACTCTTCACCACCTGCGGCAAAAACATCTTGCCCTGGCCAAACAGGTCCCCCACGATGTTCATGCCCGCCATCAGCGGGCCTTCAATCACGTGCAGCGGACGGCCCCCTTTGGCGAGCACGGCCTGGTAAGCCTCTTCGGTATCCGCCACGATGAAGTCGGTCACCCCGTGCACCATGGCATGGCTCAGGCGCTGCTCGACGGTTGCGGGCTGTTCGGCCGTACCGCGCCACTCCAGGCGTTTGCTGTCGTCCTTGGCCGCACCCTTGGCGTTTTCGGCAATCTCCACCAGACGTTCACCGGCGTCCGGGCGGCGGTTCAGCACCACGTCTTCCACGCGCTCGCGCAAGGTCGGCTCCAGGTCGTCATACACACCGACCATCCCGGCGTTGACAATGCCCATGTCCATGCCCGCCTGAATGGCGTGGTACAGAAACACGGTGTGAATCGCCTCGCGCACGGGGTCGTTGCCGCGGAACGAGAAACTCACATTCGACACGCCGCCCGACACCTTGGCGCCCGGCAGGTGCTGCTTGATCCAGCGCGTGGCGTTGATGAAGTCAACCGCGTAGTTGTTGTGTTCCTCAATGCCAGTGGCAATGGCGAAGATGTTGGGGTCAAAAATGATGTCTTCCGGCGGGAAGCCCACCTCGTCCACCAGGATGCGGTACGCGCGCTCGCAAATTTCGGTCTTGCGCTCATAGGTGTCGGCCTGGCCCAGTTCGTCAAACGCCATCACCACCGCGGCAGCCCCGTAGCGTCGCAGCAGCTTGGCCTGGTGTTTGAAGGCGTCCACACCTTCCTTCATGCTGATGGAGTTCACCACGGCCTTGCCCTGCACGCAGCGCAGGCCGGCTTCAATGACGCTCCATTTGCTGGAGTCAATCATCACCGGGACGCGTGAAATATCGGGCTCCGAGGCAATCAGGTTCAAAAAGCGCACCATGGCGGCCTGGCTGTCCAGCATGGACTCGTCCATGTTGATGTCGATGATCTGGGCGCCGTTCTCGACCTGTTGACGTGCCACGCTGAGCGCCTGCTCGTACTCGCCGTTCAGGATCATGCGGGCAAAGGCCTTGGAGCCGGTCACGTTGGTGCGCTCACCAATGTTGACAAACAAAGCGTCGGCGCCAATGCTCACTGGCTCCAGACCGGACAATTTCATGGGGGGAACAACGATTTCAGACATGCGACTCACCTGTGGCTAACTAAATTCAGGTGAGCGTCGTTGGGAAACTCCAAGCCTGACAGGCGGCTGGCCTGCTGCAACGCTCCTTGGAAGCTGACTATTTTAAGGGTTTGCTTGGGGGCCCGCATGGGCGGCGATCGGATTTGACGAACTGCATGGCTTGCGGACCCCCTTCGGATGCAAAAAATGCTGGTTTTTATGCTGAATTTGCATTCTTTCCGCCTTGTGAAAGGTTGATCCCATATAGTGGCGCGACAAATCAACCCCACCACACGCAAGAGGACGGCAATGACAAGCTCAAAAATCATTTACACACTCACGGATGAGGCGCCGTTGCTGGCGACCTACTCTTTCCTGCCAATCATCCGTACCTTTGCCGCTCCGGCAGGTATTGACATTGTCGAGAGCGACATTTCGGTGGCGGCGCGGGTGCTGGCCGAATTCCCCGAGTTCCTGGCAGATGCGCAAAAAGTGCCCAACACATTGGCCGAATTGGGCAAAAAAACCCTGGAGTCGGACACCAACATCATCAAGCTGCCCAACATCAGCGCCTCGGTGGGTCAGCTGATAACCTGTATCAAGGAACTGCAAGGCAAGGGCTACGCCATTCCCGATTTTCCCGAAGATCCGAAGACCGACGAAGACAAGGCCATCCGCGCCCGCTACTCCAAGTGCACCGGCAGCGCTGTCAACCCCGTGCTGCGTGAGGGCAACTCCGACCGCCGCGCGCCCAAGGCCGTCAAGGAATATGCCCGCAAGAACCCGCACAGCATGGCCGAGTGGAGCCAGGCTTCGCGCAGCCACGTGTCGCACATGCACCATGGCGACTTCTACCACGGTGAAAAGTCCCTGACGCTGGACAAGGCCCGCGACGTGAAGATGGAGCTGGTCACCAAGAGCGGCAAGACGGTCATCCTCAAGCCCAAGGTGTCGCTGCTGGACCGTGAAGTCATCGACAGCATGTTCATGAGCAAGAAGGCGCTGGTCGAGTTTTATGAAAAAGAAATCGAAGACGCGCACAAGACCGGCGTGATGTTCTCGCTGCACGTCAAGGCCACCATGATGAAGGTGTCGCACCCCATCGTCTTCGGCCACTGCGTGAAGATTTTCTACCGCGAAGCATTTGCCAAGCACGGCGCCTTGTTTGATGAACTCGGTGTCAACGTCAACAATGGCATGGCCAACCTGTACGAAAAGGTGGCGACGTTGCCCCAGTCCCAGCGCGAAGAAGTGCTGAAAGACCTGCACGCCTGTCACGCCAACCGCCCCGAGCTGGCCATGGTGGACTCGGCCAAGGGCATCACCAACTTCCATTCACCCAACGACGTGATCGTGGACGCCTCCATGCCCGCCATGATCCGCAGCGGCGGCAAGATGTGGGGGGCCGATGGCCGCCTGAAGGACGTGAAGGCCGTGATGCCCGAATCCACCTTTGCCCGTATCTACCAGGAAATCATCAACTTCTGCAAATGGCACGGCGCGTTCGACCCCAAGACGATGGGCACGGTGCCGAATGTGGGCCTGATGGCCCAGCAGGCCGAAGAATACGGCTCGCACGACAAGACCTTTGAAATTGCTGAAGACGGCGTGGCCAACATCACCGACCTGGCCACCGGCGAAGTGCTGCTGAGCCAGAACGTGGAAGCGGGCGACATCTGGCGCATGTGCCAGGTCAAGGACGCCGCCATCCGCGACTGGGTCAAGCTGGCCGTTAACCGCGCCCGCAACTCCGGCATGCCCACCGTGTTCTGGCTGGATGCCTACCGCCCGCACGAAGCCCAATTGATCACCAAGGTCAAGATGTACCTGCACGAGCACGACACTTCTGGCCTGGACATCCAGATCATGAGCCAGGTGCGCGCCATGCGCTACACCCTGGAGCGCGTGATCCGCGGCCAGGATACCATCAGCGCCACCGGCAACATCCTGCGCGACTACCTGACCGACCTGTTCCCCATCATGGAACTCGGCACCTCGGCCAAGATGCTGTCCATCGTCCCCCTGATGGCTGGCGGCGGCATGTACGAAACCGGTGCGGGCGGCTCGGCCCCCAAGCATGTGCAGCAGCTGGTGGAAGAAAACCACCTGCGCTGGGATTCGCTGGGCGAGTTTCTGGCGTTGGCCGTGTCGCTGGAGGACCTGAGCCTCAAGACGGGCAACAAGAAAGCTGCGATTTTGGCCAAAACGTTGGACGACGCGACCGGCATGCTGCTGGACCACAAAAAAGGTCCCTCAACCCGCACCGGCGAGTTGGACAACCGTGGCAGCCATTTCTACCTGGCCATGTACTGGGCCCAGGCAATGGCCGCGCAGACCGACGACAAAGACCTGCAAGCGAAGTTTGCGCCGCTGGCCAAGTCGCTCGCCGACAACGAGCAGCAGATTGTGGAAGAGTTCAGGGTCGTGCAGGGTCAGCCGGTCGACATTGGCGGTTATTACCTGGCCGACCCGGTCAAGGTCACGGCGATCATGCGCCCGAGCAGCACCTTCAATGCCGCGTTGGCGGCCGCTCAGGGTTGATCGTCAAACCGGCGTGATCTGTGCCTCGGCACAGATCCACAAGGGCAGAAGACGCAAGTCTTTCTGCCTTTTTTTATTGCTGGCGTTTTAGATGTCTTCCCAGCGTCCGCTGCTGCCGGACTTGAACAGCGCGTCAATCACCCGCATGTTGAGAATCGCGTCTTCCACGCCGTAGGGCAGGGGCATCTCGCCACGAATCACTTGCGAGAACGCGTCACCCTGCAGGGTGTACATGTTGCAGGGGGCCAGCGTCTCGGCCACGGCAGAGGCACCGCCTGGCAGACGGGCATCGTCCACAAAAATGCGGGTGGCGTCGCCCAAGGGCGCGTTGAACGGGATTTCAATCTCCAGCCGCTGTTTGGTGCCAATGGCCTGCACGCGCTGGTAGGGCACGGACTGGGTGGACACAGTGAAGTCCAGCCGGCGCCCCTGCCCAAAGTCCAGCATGGCCGTGACGGTGCGGTCGGTCTGGAATTCCGGGTCACGGTCGATCAAGGCGACGACGCGCAAAGGCTCGGCTTCGAACAGAAAACGCCCCGCCACGATGGCGTAGCCGCCAATGTCATACAGCGCGCCACCGCCCGCCTCCACCCGGTTGCGGATGTTGTCGGGCTGGCGGTTGAAGTACGAAAAAAACACCTGCACCGTGCGCAAATCCCCCAGGGCACCGCTGCGCACAATCTCGCGTGCGCGCAGCCACTGCGGGTGAAAACGCACCATGAAGGCCTCCATGATATGCACCTTGTCGGCCACCTCGCGCACCTGCGCCGCCTCTTCGGCATTCATCGAAAAAGGCTTTTCGCACAGCACATGCTTGCCTGCACGGGCCGCAGCCAGTGTCATCGGTACATGCAGGTCGTTGGGCAACGGGTTGTAGATGACCTCGATCGCGGGGTCGGCAAATAGTTCTTCATACGAGCCATAGGCGGTGGGGATGCCCATCTCGGTCGCTACGGCCTGGGCCTGCGGCAGTGAGCGCGAAGCAATGGCGCTGACATCGCACCACTGGCTGATCTGCAGGGCTGGAATGACTTTTTCGCGCCCGATTTTGGCCGTGCTGAGCACGCCCCATTTAACTTTGTTCATGGTGAGTAAAACGCTTGAAGTAATGGATGGCAATTAAAGCAGACACCGTAGACGATGTCAGTTCTGTGAATGGCGGCTCATTTCGGCCGAAAGCCGCTTGAAACGTAGCCAGGAAAAATAGGTCGCAGCCAGCAACACCAGCAGTACCGGGATGGCCCATAGTTTGCCTTGGTACAGATTGAGCAACAGAAATCGCAATTGATGCCCCCCGTCGGTGAACGCTGTGATGGCGCCCAGACCTTGCGAATTGAATGAAGGCGTCTGGTGCGCCAGATCGGTGATCAGTGGTGCCATCTCAGAGGAAATCAACAGAAAAGTGATGATCACCGGGATGCCCGCCAGTACCGCCCGAAACACATTGCCGCGCAGCATCAGGACGGAGAGGGACATGACTGAAATCAGGTTTGGCAGATCACCCAAAGGCAGCAACTTGTTGCCTGGCAAGATCAAGGCAATCAAAATGGCCATTGCCATCAAAATCAGCCCGGTCATGATGACGGATTTCTGACTCATCAAAAAACCGGTATCCAGCGCCACGATCAAATTTTTCCGGTGCGGAAAGTGACGTGTCACTTGATCCCGCAATGCCGTGGTGATGGGCATCATCGCTTCACCAATCAAGCCTGCGCTCTTGGGCAGCAGGAACATCACAGCGGCGATGTGGACACTCATCTCCAGCGTTTCCTTGACGCCATACCCCGCAGCCCATGCCAGTGCCAGGCCCATCAGGAAACCGATCACCATGGGTTCGCTCAGCAGATCGACGAGGCTCAAGGCCTCCTCTTCCAGTTCATTCTTGCCATTCTGCTCCGGGTTGTAGTAGATGTTGTTGATGCCTGGCACACGGTCAAGCAGCCACTCGACACATGCCGTGTAGGGAACGATGCCATTGACTGATATCGGCGACGCTGAAATGCCTTCCAGCCCCATCTCCCGCTCAACATCGGGGGCCGTCCACTCCGTCATCTTGAAGCAGTAGATGGCAAGTAGCAAAGTGGCCGACAGGCCCAGTAGCATGCTGCCTGACAGGCTCAGGATCAATGCCCCGATGAAAGCAAAGTGCCAGTAGTTCCAGATGTCAATGTAGATCGTGCGGGTCAGACCGGTGGCCAGCATGAGCAGGTTGACGATCAAGATCAGAGGAATCGAAATCGCCGCCAGCGGCGAGGCCCAGGTGATGGCCGCCAGCGGCGGCCAGCCCACATCCAGGACGGTGAACGTCAAGCCCCGGACGGTCGACAGCTGTTGCACGGCAGGGCTGATGTTCGTCACAAAGAAGTTGAAGGCAATGAACACTCCGGCAAATCCCGCAGCCAGCGCCACGGTGCTGAGGAGTGCCCGTTTGATCGGAACCCGCACCGCCAGGCCGATCAGCAGGATGATGATGGGCAGCATCACATAGGCTTTGAAACTGAAGAAGATGCTCAGGCACTGTTGAAACGTCGTCATGTGATGTGGCAGATACACCCGCAGGTCAGAGGTAGGTGTTCAACAAGTTCTCCAGGCGTTCTTGACGCCCCGAAACTGGACGGGTGTCTGTGTTGTGTGTCAGTACCTGGGCGGCTACTTCATCCAGCGACATTCTTCCCTCCAGCACACTTTGCCCGAATGGCTTCTTCCATCCTGCGTAACGGTCCTCAAGAGACTTCTCAAGTTGGCCATCCGTGATCATTTTTTCTGCAATCAGGAGGGCTCGTGCGGACACGTCCATTCCGCCAATGTGACCGTGGAACAGGTCTTCCGGGTCGATGGACTGACGGCGCACCTTGGCATCGAAATTGATTCCGCCGCTGGTGAAGCCGCCGCCCTTGAGGATCAGGTACATCGCGAGTGCAGTCTCGGGAATGTTATTGGGGAACTGGTCTGTGTCCCACGCGCACTGCATGTCGCCACGGTTCATGTCGATCGAGCCGAAGATCCCCAGGTCCACGGCCGTGGCAATTTCATGCTCAAAGCTGTGGCCCGACAGTGTCGCGTGGTTGGCCTCGATGTTGACCTTGACTTCCTTGTCCAGGCCGTAGCGGCACAGGAAGCCGTACACCGTGGCAGTGTCAAAGTCATACTGGTGTTTGGAGGGTTCGCGTGGCTTGGGTTCCAGCAGAATCGCGCCCTTGAAGCCAATCTTGTGTTTGTACTCCACCACCATGTTGAGGAAGCGGCCCATCTGGTCCAGCTCATGGCCGATGCGGGTATTGAGCAGGGTCTCGTAGCCTTCGCGGCCACCCCACAGCACATAGTTTTCACCGCCCAGTTTGAGCGTGGCGTCCATCGCCTCTTTGACTTGAAGTGCCGCCAGTGCAAAGATCTCCGGGTTGGGGTTGGTGGATGCCCCTGACATGAAGCGGCGGTGACTGAACAGGTTGGCCGTGCCCCACAGCAGTTTCATGCCCGTGGCCTGCTGCTTGGCGCCCAGCACATCGACCATCTCGCGCAACTGGTTCACGCTGTCCCGTGGCGTGGCGCCTTCAGGCGCGACATCGCGGTCGTGGAAGCAGTAGTAGGGCGCACCCAGTTTGGCAAAAAATTCAAACGCGACGTCCGCTTTGACACGGGCCGCCGCCATCGGGTCAGCCATGTGGTGCCACGGGCGCTCGAAGCTGTCACCGCCAAAGGGGTCCGAGCCGTTCCAGCAGAAGCTGTGCCAGTAACACACCGCAAAGCGCAGGTGGTCTTCCATGCGCTTGCCCATCACCATGCGGTCACGGTCATACCACTTGAAGGCCAATGGATTAGCGGAGTCCGGTCCTTCGCAGCGGATCGGGGCGGTGTTTTCAAAATAGGTGGACATGGCAGGTTTCCTTCTTCAGTCAGTGTGAGGTGTGGGTGTTGGGTTTACTTTTTCGCGTTTTACGAGGGTATGAAAAGCGACCGGAAGCGTTCATAGCGCGGCGCCAGCATGGCTTGTTCGGCAGCGTCTGGCGTGTACTGCGCCGTCACTTCGGGGCTCAGGCAAACCGTGTTTGGCGTGGCCCCTGTGGCCAACCACCCCAGGCGCGCTGCGCCCAACGCACCGCCCACGGCAGAGCTGCCATGCGTCACGATCTCCACGTTCAGACTGGAGGCCAGTTGTTGGGCCCACAGTGCACTGCGTGCGCCGCCACCCACGAGGGACAGGCGTTGCACCTTGCTGCCTGCGGCATTGAGGGCAGCCAGTCCGTCACGCAAGCCAAAGGTCACGCCTTCCATCACGGCATAGGCCAGGTGGGTGGCATCGGTGTCGAAGCTGAGCCCATGCACGCTGCCTCGCACATTGGCATCGTTGTGCGGTGTGCGTTCGCCACCCAGATAGGGCAAAAAAATTGGCGCGCTGGCGCGTTGGGACAAAGTCAATGATTCGGCCTGTTGGGCCAGCGCACCTTCGGAAGACGCACCCAGTAAGCTGGTGACCCATTGCAGGGCACTGGCAGCGGAGAGCATCACGCTCATCTGATGCCAGCGGCTTGGCAACGCGTGGCAAAAAGCGTGTGTGGCACTGGCCGCGTTGGGCTGGTAGCTGGGCGTCACGACAAACAGCACGCCGCTGGTGCCCAGCGACAAAAATCCCTGGCCAGGCTGTGTGGCACCCATACCCACGGCGCTGGCGGCATTGTCACCGGCGCCGCCTGCCACGACCACTGAGTTGCGCAGCCCCAGGGATTGGGCGACGTCGGCCTTGAGCACGCCACCCGCCTCGCTGCCTTCCACCAAACGGGGCATCTGCTTTTGCGTCAAGCCCGAGAGTGCCAGCAAGTCGTCTGACCACGCGCGTTGTTGCACGTCCAGCCATAGCGTTCCGCTGGCGTCGGACATGTCGCTCACATAGTCGCCCGTGAGCATCAGCCGCACATAGTCCTTGGGCAGCAAGACCTTGGCGATGCGTTTGAAGATGTCAGGCTCATGGCGTGCGACCCAGCGCAATTTGGGTGCGGTGAATCCGGGCATGGCCAGACTGCCGGCCAGGGCGGGCAAGCCCGACATCTCGGCCATCATCTCGGTGCATTCAGCTGCGCAGCGTGTGTCGTTCCACAAAATCGCCGGGCGAAGCACACGGTCGTGGTCATCCAGCAGCACGGCACCGTGCATCTGCCCGGACAAACCGATACCGGTAACTGCCGCCCATTCCTGCGGGTGGGCCTGGCGCAATTCAGCCAGTGCCGTCTGGGTGGCCCTCCACCAGTCCTGCGGCTGCTGTTCGCTGTGGCCGGGGTGTGGCCGCGACACGGTGAGGGCTGCGCCTGCCGAGCCCACAATGTGGTGCGTGTCGCTGAGCAACAAAGCCTTGACTTCCGAGGTGCCAACGTCGATTCCGATAAACATGGTCATATGAGTTTTTAAGTATTAAAGAGAACGGTCTGCGCCTGCGCTTTGCGCCAGTGCGGCGCCCTTGGCATTGGCATGCATGGGGCGCAGGTAGTGATGCAGCACGAGAGCTGCGGCCCCGACGGCTGAGGCCCACAGTCCATAGCGCGCTTTGCGCACGGGTGGCGGCGCCATGCGCGCCTGCGTGGCGTAGTCTTGCAAGGTGGCTTGCGCCACCTCCACGATATTTGGAAACTTGTCACACGAGGGACCGCCTACGACCAGCACGCTAGGGTCGAACGTGGTCCACAGGTTGTGCAGCACCAGGCCCAGATAGCGGCCGCCGTAGCTG
Source organism: Rhodoferax sp. LS1R11 (assembly GCF_056521395.1). Taxonomy (NCBI): domain Bacteria; kingdom Pseudomonadati; phylum Pseudomonadota; class Betaproteobacteria; order Burkholderiales; family Comamonadaceae; genus Rhodoferax; species Rhodoferax sp. LS1R11. Next base: position 33,671 of record NZ_JBWMAW010000012.1, on the reverse strand, counting down.
GCGTCTTGTTGCCTGGCAAGCGCTTTCGACCCAAAAAATGTCTCAGCGCATCCCTTGCGGCCGCAGGAGCACAGGTCGCCGTCGATCTGCAGCGTGCTGTGCCCAATCTCGCCGGCCATGCCTTGGACCCCGGTGAACAGGCGGTCGTTCAGCACAATGCCAGCGCCCACACCAGCACCGCAGGTCACAAAAATCAGGGAGTCTTCCGCATGGCCTTCGGCAAATTCGTATTCGCTCAGGGCGGCCGTGTCGGCTTCGTTTTGCACATGCACAGGCATAGCGGGCAGCCTGGCTTGCTCCAAAGCCAGCGTGATCATGGGCAAGAAATCAACATTGCGCCAGCCCAGGTTGGCGGCAAAGCGCACTTGGCCCGTGGTCTCGTCAAATGCGCCAGGCAGACCGACACCCATGCCCGTGAGTTGCACTCCCCAGGAGACCAGCAAGCTATGGGCGCGGGCAGCCAATGCCGCCGTCTGCTGGCACACGGCATCGGGCTCGGTACTGAGCAGAGGTTCCTCCGCTGACCACAGCACCTTGCCCAGCAGGGAAACGCAGACCACGCGCAGCGCCTCCACTGCGATCTCAACGCCAATCAGGGCGCGGGAGCGAGCATCAATATGCAAAGGCGTCGAGGGTCTGCCCAGCCCACTGGCTGCCACAACGGAGGTCTCGGTGAGCCAGTTTTCTTCGATCAGCTCGCGCACCAGCAAGCTGACTGTGGATTTTGTCAAACCACTTTCCTGCGCCAGTTGTGCGCGCGACAGCCCGGGCTGGGTGCGCAGCAGGCGCAGCAAAACACTGCGGTTGATGCGTTTGACAAGTTGCTGATCGCCGGTCGTTTTCATGAGATTCAAAGGATTTTCAAAGGGCTGTGTGGGCCTGTACCTTACCCTCAGGCTTCTTGCCCCCAATGATCATCCCCAGCACCTCATCTTCGGTCACATCCTGCGTGCGGTAGGTGCCCACCAGTCCCCCGTTTTTCATGACGGCCAGGCGGTCGCTCAATGCAAAAACGTCCGGCATGTCATGGGTAATCAGGAAGATGCCCACGCCTTCACTTTTGAGTTGTTTCACGAGGTTGCCCACCATGGCGGTTTCCTCAGGTCCGAGTGCCGCCGTGGGCTCGTCCATGATCAGAATCCGCGCGTTGAAGTAGATCGCTCGCGAGATGGCGACAACCTGGCGTTGACCGCCCGAGAGGCGGCGCACCGGGGTTCGCACATTCTTGAAGTTCTTGTTCAGGCGCTCAAACACCTTGCGCGCCCCGGCGTCCATGCGGTGGTCATCCAATGTGTTCCACCGGGTCAACAGTTCACGCCCCAAAAACAGGTTGGCCACGGCGTCAAGGTTGTCCGCCAGGGCCAGCGTCTGGTAAATCGATTCGATGCCGGCGCGCTGGGCATCCAGTGGAGTGCGCAGGTGGACTTTTTCGCCATTGATGATGACCTCACCGCTGTCAATCGGGTAGGCTCCGGCCAGCATTTTCATGAGGGTGGACTTGCCGGCTCCGTTGTGACCCAGCAGGGCCACCACCTCACCGGGGAACAGGTTGATGCTGACATTTTCAACCGCGTGAACGCCGCCAAATGCCTTGCAGATATTGCGCATTTCGACAAGACAGCGCGACGCATCTGCTGGCGCCACATACTGCGTGGCAACAGGTTCTTGGTAGGTCGTGTTCATGCCAGGTCTCCTGTGAATTTACGGTACAGCACGTCAAACACCACTGCAGCAATCAGCACCTGGCCGATGATGACGTAACGCACGCCAATGGACACATCCAGCAGCAGCATGCCGCTGTCGATCGACTGCATGATCAAGGCGCCCAATACCGAGCCCAAAATGGACCCACTGCCGCCAGCCAGCGCCGTGCCACCAATCACGGCCGCGGCAATGACATACAGCTCCAGGCTGGTGCCCAGCGAGTTGGTGCCTGCATTGAGCCGGGCGATGGAGACGATGGCCGCGATGGTGATCAGCACACCCATCAAGGCAAACAGCATCAACGTCACACGACGCACCGGAATACCCACCAGGGCTGCTGCTTCCGGGTTGCCACCCATGGCAAACACATAGCGGCCAAAGCGCGTCCGATGCACCAGAAACGACAGAGTGAAGGCCACCCCGGCCCAGATCAGGACGGGAATCGGAATGCCTTGCGCCTCGTCCTTGCTGGGAATTCGGTAGGCGTTCATGGTGGCTGCAAACGCCATCACGATGACCACAGGCACTGACACCATCGCCGCGTCGAGCCACAGTGGCGCATTGGGAATGCCGTGGCGCTGTTTGGCCCGGCGTTTGTTCAGCATGACCAGAACCAGCGCTACGCTGACCAGAGCGGCAATCACCCACGTGGCCGTGGAGCCAATGGCACCGTTGAAACCGCCGCCCAGGCGCTGGAAAAACTGATCATTTACCGGCTGTGTTTTGCCATCTGCGACCAGAAAGGCGGCACCCCGGAACGACATCAAGCCGCCCAGCGTGACCACAAAAGAAGGCACACCCAGTACAGCGGTCAGCGCCCCCTGGTACATGGAGGCCGCAATGCCTGCGGCCAGCCCCGCGAGCGACGCTTCTTGCCAGGTCCAGCCCGCGGTGTATTGCAGGGTGGCAATCAAAACCCCGACAAAGCCCATGATGGAGCCGACCGACAAATCGATGTGCCGCGCCACGATGACCAGCACCACCACTGCAGCCACGATGCCCACCACCGCGGTTTGTTGCACGATGTTGTAAAGATTTTCTGGTGACAGAAAGACGCCCTCCGACAAAATATTGAAGGTGAGGGCGATGGCCGCCAAAACGGCACCCATCATCACCAGGCGCCAGTCAATGGCAGCCTGCTTGAGGGATAACAAGGGTTGGCTCACGAGCGTTCTCCGCAGGAACCCCCTTGCTGCGCAAGGGGTTAAATTGAGGCCGCGGGCTGACAACCCGCGGCTTTTCTAGGTTATTGCCGAGCTACGGCTTATTTGCAGGCCGCCGGCGCAGTGGCCGCCGCTACACCCTTGCACAAAGCATCTTTGGTGATCCACCCAGCCTTGACGACCACGTCAAGGTTCGAGCGGGTAACGGCGACAGGCTTGAGAAACTGAGCCTGCAGAGCCACCTTTTTCTCGCCACCGTTCCAGGTGTTTGCCCCGGCAACCTTGTTGCCTCCGGCCAAAGACACGGCTGCCGCTGCGGCGTCTTTGCCCAGATCGCGTGCATCTTTCCAGACGGACACGGTTTGGGTGCCCAATGCCACGCGGTTCAGTGCGGCATGGTCGCCGTCCTGGCCTGACACGGGAATGCCTTTCATGCCCTTGGCGCTCAGCGCTGCGACAACGCCACCGGCCGTGCCGTCGTTGGAAGCCACCACGGCGTCAATTTTGCCGCCTGTTTTGGTGATGATTTGTTCCATGTTTTTCTGGGCCACTTCAGGCTTCCAGCCGTCGGTGTATTCCTCGCCGACGATCTTGATGTCGCCTTTTTTCACGGCCGCATCAATGATCTCCTGCTGGCCACCGCGCAAAAAGTCGGCGTTCGGGTCCGTGGGGGAGCCCTTGATCATCACGTAGTTGCCCTTGGGCTTGGCCGCCAGGATGGCGCGTGCCTGCATGCGGCCCACTTCGACGTTGTCAAACGTGATGTAGAACACGCCGGGTGCTTCGATCAGGCGGTCATATGCCACCACGGGAATCTTTTGCTGGTTGGCCTTGTTGATAGCTGGCAGGATGGCGTCTTTGTCCATGGCCAGAATGATCAAGGCCTTGGCGCCTTTGGAGATCAGGCTGTCGATGTCGGCGAGCTGTTTTTCAGGCGAACCACCCGCGTCAGCGCTGATGTACTTGGCACCGGTTTTCGCGAACTGCGCCTTCATGGCGGCCTCGTCCGTTTTCCAGCGCTCTTCCTGGAAATTGGACCAACTGACGCCAATGGTGGTTTGGGCAAATGCGCTCATGGCCGTCAGACCGAGGGCCAATACGCTTAGATGGTGTTTCAGTTTCATGCTTGTCTCCGATAGTTGCGCCTGTGTCCGGCGCGGTTTTGGTGTATCGCCCGGTTATTTGTTCGAGCGATGCACTAATTGTAGGTAAGCGCAATTTTTGCTCGCATCGGGACTAACCCTAAGCTGGAGTTGGTCACGCTCAGGACGAAGCCTGTCGAGTGTTTCCACCCGTCCCATGGGTGAAAACCCTACTTAGTTTTTAAATCGAACTTAAATAAAATCGCAGGCGACTTTCTCTTGTCTATCACCCGCCCTCGCTGCCTGCACCTCGCCCACGAAAGTCTTTTGAATTGAATCCTTTGGCCTACTCATTTGGCAGTTGCTTGCCCACCCAAAAAACGCTGGCGCTGCTCCTGGCCTGCGGTCTGTTTGGCTCGCAGATGGACGCGGGTGCGCAGCCAGCGACGCCTCCAGTTCCACGCTTTGTCGAAGAGACTGATATCGCTGGTTTGCAAAGTCGTTTCGAGGGTGAGGGTGAATTCATGGTTGGCGGCGGCGTTGCGACCTTCGATTGCGATGGTGACGGTCTGCCGGAGGTGTATGTCACCGCGGGCGTCAACAAGTCCAAGTTCTACCGGAACCGCAGTCAGCGTGGCAGCGCGATCAAACTCCAGGAGGAGCGCTCCGGCCTGGAACTCACCAACGCGATTGGTGCCTACCCGCTGGACATTGACGGCGACGGTCACACGGACCTCGTGGTGCTGCGCGTGGGCGAGGTTCAGGTGTATCGGGGCTTGGGCGCGTGCAAGTTTGCGCGCGCCAATGACGCCTGGTCGTTCCAGAGTAGCAACGGTTGGCACACCGCGTTTTCAGCCACCTGGGAGCGCGGGCAGAACTGGCCCACCATGGCTCTGGGCACGTATGTGGACCGCACCAAACCTGAGGTTCCCTGGGGCAGTTGCACGCCCGGCCTGTTACTGCGACCGTCCGCTGGAGGTGGCAGCTACGCGCCACCGACACCTCTGGTTCCGGGGCACTGCGCCCTGTCCATGCTGTTCTCTGACTGGAATCGTTCAGGCGCCGCCGCACTGCGGGTCAGCAATGACCGCGAGTACTACAAAAATGGTCAGGAGCAACTGTGGTCCTTCAAGCCCGGCACGGCACCCACCCTATTTGCCGCCGTCGATGGCTGGAAGCCGCTGCAAATCTGGGGCATGGGCATTGCCAGCCACGACTTGGACGGCGATGGCCGCCCGGAGGTGTTTCTCACCAGCATGTCTGACAACAAGCTCCAGCAGCTGGAGGCGGACACCACCCAACCCCGTTATGTGGACACCGCCTACAAACGGGGTGCCACCGCGCACCGTCCCTATGTGGGCGGTGATGTGCATCCCTCTACCGCCTGGCACGCCCAGTTTGCCGATATGAACAACGACGGCTATGCCGACCTCTTCATCGTCAAAGGCAATGTCTCCACCATGCCCGATTTCGCCACGCTGGACCCCAACAACCTGTTGCTGCAACGCCCGGACGGCACGTTTACCGAGGTGGGCCAGACCGCTGGGGTTGCCAGCTTCAAGCGCGGCCGCGGCGGCATGGCGGTGGACCTGAATGGCGACGGCATGCTCGATCTCCTGGTCGTCAACCGCTGGGACAAGGCGCAGCTGTGGCGCAACGTGGGCGCGGGCGGCCCTGAGCAGCCACTGCCCATCGGCCACTGGCTTCAGGTGCGTTTGAGCCAGCCCGCAGGCAACCGTGATGCGGTGGGCAGTTGGGTAGAGGTGAACCTGGGGGATGCCGCAGGGGGCCGCGTGATTCGGCAGGAATTGACCGTCGGCGGCGGGCACGCCAGCGGTCACATGGGGTGGATGCATTTTGGCGTGGGTGTTGCCAAGGAGGTCAAGCTGCGGGTCCAGTGGCCGCACGGCGACTGGAGCGATTGGATGCCGTTGGCGTCTGACGGGTTTTATGTCATCGACCAGGCCCGTGGCGCAAGCGCATGGAAAGCACCATGAAAAAATCCCTGAAGCAAGCGCTGCTGGTCATGGGCCTTCTGGGTGCGCTCGCCGCCCACGGCCAAAGCGTCACGCCAGCCCCGGCAAAACCGGCCAGCGCCTACAGCGCCGCGGTGGCTACCGAGTGGTTTCAACTGGCGTTGCTGTTGACCCAGCAAACACCGGGGTTCAGCCCGCCAGTGGCGGCCCGCGCGCTGGGCTATCTGGGCCTCACCCTTTATGAGTCGGTGGTGCCCGGCATGCCCCGGAACATCAGCCTGGCCGGGCAACTCAATGAACTGGCGTCGCTGCCCTGTGCGCAGCCCGACGAGCCCTTGCACTGGCCGACAGTGGCAAATGCCTCGCTGGCCACCATGACCCGCATGATGTTCAGCAACGCCAGTGCAGAGAACAAGGCCCGCGTCGACTTGCTGGAGCGCAGCCTGCCCCTCAAATACAGCCAGGACTTCGATCCTGTCACGGTCACTCCTGAGATCAACAACCGGTCCGAGACCTTTGGCAAGCTCATGGCGATGGCCATCATGACCTGGGCCCGCACCGACGGTGGGCACGAAGCGTGGGGCCCGCTGCGCCGCAGTCAAGCCAACTACGTGCCGCCCAGCGGGCCCGGCAAATGGTCGGCCACGCCGCCGACATTTGCGCCCCCCTTGTTGCCGTGGTGGGGTGAGGTGCGCCCCTTTGTGTTGAAAACCGGCGCGGAGTGTGTGGCGCCCCCGCCACCGGCCTATTCCGAGGAGCCCACCTCTGCCTTCTACAAAGAGGCGGCCGAGGTTTACCGCCTGAGCAACCAGGCCAGCCAGGAGCAACGCCAGTTTGCGCTGTATTGGGCCGACGATCCAGGTAAAACGCCAACGCCAGGCGGGCACTGGGTCTTTATCGCCAATGATTTACTGAAGCAGCGTAATGCCAGCATGGCCGATGCGGCCGAGACCTACGCGCGCCTCAACCTGGCCATGGCAGATGCGTTCATTGCGGCGTGGCACACCAAATACGCGGTGAACCTGATGCGCCCGGTGACTTATGTGCAATTGGTGATGGACAGCAACTGGGTGCCGACGCTGATGCACACGCCACCGTTTCCGGAGTACCCCTCAGCCCATTCGGTGCAATCCGGCGCAGCCGCAGGCGTGCTGGGAGCGATTTTTGGCACGAAAACCGCTTTCACCGACAACACCCACAACGACCGAGGCTGGGGCCCGCGCACTTTCAAGAGTTTCAAGGCTGCGGCCAATGAGGCCTCCATGTCACGGTTGTACGCGGGTATTCACTTTCGCGCCGGCGTCATGGGCGGACAGGTTCAGGGAGCCTGCGTTGCGGGCAAGGTGCTGGGACTGACGTTCCAGGCGCCGTAGCGCTTCGCATGCCAATTGAGGTCAGGCTGCTTCTTTGTAGAAGACCGACTTTTGCACCACGCGCCCTGGCAGCGGCGTGACCGCCTCGCGGATAGCGCCAATGTGCTCGGGCGTGGTGCCGCAGCAGCCGCCCACGATGTTGACCAGGCCCTCCAACGCAAACTCGTGCAGCAGGCGGCTGGTGTCTTCGGGGGTTTCGTCAAAGCCGGTGTCGCTCATGGGGTTGGGCAGGCCGGCGTTGGGGTAGCAGCTGATGAAGGTGTCGGGCGCCACGCGCGCCAGTTCCTGGATGTAGGGGCGCATCAGCGCCGCACCCAGGGCGCAGTTCAGGCCCACGGCCAGTGGCTGGGCGTGGCGCACGCTGTACCAGAAAGCCGTGACGGTCTGGCCGCTCAAAATACGGCCGGACGCATCCGTCACCGTGCCGCTGATGATGAGCGGCAGGCGCTCGCCCGAGGCTTCAAAGTATTCGTCGATGGCAAACAGGGCGGCCTTGGCGTTGAGCGTGTCAAAAATGGTTTCGACCAGCAACGCGTCGCTGCCGCCTTCCACCAGCGCCTCGACCTGCTCGTAGTAGGCGGCGCGCAGTTGCTCAAAGCTCACGTTACGGGCGCCGGGGTCGTTCACATCGGGGCTGATGCTGGCGGTTTTGGGCGTGGGGCCCAGGGCGCCGAGCACAAAGCGGGGCCGCTCCGGGGTGGAGAACTTGTCACAGGCGGCGCGAGCCAGTTTGGCGGACTCGAAATTCATCTCGCGCGCCAGTTCGGCCATGTCGTAATCGGCCTGGGCCACGGTGGTGGCGCCAAAGGTGTTGGTCTCGATCATGTCGGCGCCAGCGGCCAGGTAGCGCTCATGAATGTCGCTGATCACGTCCGGGCGCGTGAGCGAGAGCAACTCGTTGTTGCCTTTGACGTCTTTGTGAAAGTCCTTGAAGCGCTCGCCCCGGTACTGTTCTTCGTTGAGCTTGAAGCGCTGAATCATGGTGCCCATGGCGCCATCAAGAATGGCGATACGGGTTTGCAAAATTCCAGGCAGGGCCTGACCACGGGTGTATTGGAGTGCTTTCATAGCCCGCTATTGTAGAAAGCCGGGGGCTGGCCATGCGGCGGGTGGGACAATTGGGCCAACCGATGCCGGGGCGCTTACTGCCCGACACGCCCCTGGTTTCAAAATATTGACGATTTAGGCATCTAGCCCTTATAGAACGTGCGCAAGCAGCTATAAATTTAATAGCAAGTAGATTTTGTCCATTCACCTCATCCTCCAAGAAGTCTTTGGCTACGGCGCGTTCCGTGGTCCACAGCAAGCCATCATCGAACACGTGGTGATCGGCGGCGACGCCCTAGTGCTGATGCCCACCGGCGGCGGCAAGTCGCTGTGTTACCAGATACCGGCCATTGCGCGCGAGCAGGCCGGGCAGGGCATCACCGTGGTGATCTCGCCGCTGATTGCGCTGATGCACGACCAGGTCGGCGCATTGCACGAGGCCGGGGTGAGTGCCGAGTACTTGAACTCCACCCTGTCGGGCGAAGAAGCCTCGCAGATTGAGAAGCGTCTGCTGCGCGGCGACATCACCCTGCTGTACGCCGCGCCCGAGCGCGTGACCACCGCGCGCTTTCTGGCCCAACTCGACTCGCTCTATGAGCGTGGCCGCTTAAGCCTGTTTGCCATTGACGAGGCCCACTGCGTGAGCCAGTGGGGCCACGATTTCCGGCCCGAATACCGCGCCCTGACGGTGCTGCACGAGCGCTACCCCAACGTGCCGCGCATTGCACTCACCGCCACGGCCGATGCACTCACGCGCGCCGACATCGTGGAGCGCCTGCAACTGCAGAACGCCCAGCAGTTTGTCAGCAGCTTTGACCGCCCCAACATCAGCTACACCATTGTGGAGAAGACGCAGGCCACGCAACAGCTGCTGCGTTTCATCATGAACGAGCACATGGGCGACGCCGGTGTGGTGTATTGCCAGTCGCGCAAGCGGGTGGAAGAGATTGCCCAGACGCTGTGCGACGAGGGCATTGACGCGCTGCCCTACCACGCCGGGCTGGACGTGAAAGTACGCCAGGCCAACCAGGACCGTTTTCTGCGCAGCGAGGGCATTGTGATGGTGGCCACCATCGCCTTTGGCATGGGCATTGACAAGCCCGACGTGCGCTTTGTCGCCCACCTGGACATGCCCAAAAACATCGAAGGCTACTACCAGGAAACCGGCCGCGCCGGGCGCGACGGCGAGCCCGCCGACGCCTGGATGTGCTACGGCCTGCAAGACGTGGTGAACCAGCGCCGCATGATTGACGAGAGCCCCGCCAGCGAAGAATTCAAGCAAGGCCTGCGCGGCAAGTTGGATGCGCTGTTGGGCCTGGCCGAGGCCACCGACTGCCGCCGCGTGCGCCTGCTCACCTACTTTGACGAGGTGAGCAAACCCTGCGGCAACTGCGACAACTGCCTGCACCCGCCCGCCGTGTGGGACGGCACCGACGCCGCCCGCAAGCTGCTCAGCACCATTTACCGCGTGCAGCAAATGGGCGGCATCAGCTACGGCGCGGGCCACATCATGGACATCCTGCGCGGCAAGACGACCGACAAGGTCACCCAGCGCGGGCATGAAACGCTGAGCACCTTTGGCATTGGTTCGGACCTGAGTGAAGTGCAGTTGCGCGGCGTGCTGCGCCAGCTCATCGCCATTGGCGCCGTGGCGGTAGACGCCGAGGCCTACAACACCCTGCAGCTCACCGACGGCTCGCGCGCTGTGCTCAAGGGCGAGGTGGCGGTGCAACTGCGCGAATCGGTCTCCACCCCGGGCGAGCGCCGGGTCAAGCGCGGCAGCGCCAGCGCGCCCGCCAAGGTCCCCGCGTCACTGGACGCCGACGGCCAAAACCGCTACGTGGCCCTGAAGGCCTGGCGCGCCGAAGTCGCCAAAGAACACAACCTGCCCGCCTACGTGATTTTTCACGACGCCACCCTGGAAGCCATTGCCGAACGCGCCCCGCATTCGCTGGACGACTTGCAGGGCATCACCGGCATTGGGGCGAAGAAGCTTGAAGCTTATGGGAACGAGGTGCTGCGCGTGGTGGTGAGTGCTTGATGGGGCTGTAGCCCAGGTGGGGCGTGGGGAGGTTGCTATATTTTTAATAGCTAATGTCTGGTGCGAACTGAATGGGTGTGAGTCTGGGATTGGCGCCAACTGACCCGCAGGAGTGATGAGTGGCCCGGGCCCGACTGGCAAATTCGACATGCCTTTGGTCTGCGACCGTCAGGAGACACTCACTTGGCCGAACTGGTTCACCCAAACGCAACATTGGCATTGGGGACTGTAAACTTGCTCGCTCAAAGCAAACGGCGACTGAAGTCGCCGTATTGACGTTGCTCGAACGACGCTCAGACCTTGCGGCGGCGACTGAAAAACAGACCGGCCAGACCCAGACCCAGAAGACTCAGTGTGGCGGGTTCAGGAATGGTTCGTCCTTGGGTTTCAATGCTATCAATCGCAAGTGCCTGATTCGAGCCATCCGCAACATTTGAGTTGGAGCTGCCATAGTTGTCCCGAATAAGGATGGTGTCAAATCCTCCACCCGAAAATCCGAGGTAGCTTGTCGACATCGGTGAAGTCCCGGCAAGGACAATCACTCCATCGTTGAACAGTTCGAAGACAGTAAGTGAGGCATTGCCGCCCGTTCCAACATTAAAACCGACATCGACAAAATCTAAACCACTGGACAGCGTTATTTTGGTGTAGCCGAAATCGGCGCCGTCGGGGTACCAAGTCTTGCCTGAAGCGCCTGACCAAAAGTTGTAGCCGATCCAAATATCGTTGCCAGAATCCCCATTGATCTGCTGAACAGTGATTCCGCCTTCGCTATAAGGACTGCTTCCGCCCGTGAAATGGACTCCATCGTTTGGGATGGCCTCGAATCCATTGAAGTGGGTTCGTGTTCCGTCGGCAATGAAATCGGTCGTCTTTGTGATGATGGTCGCGTTAGCCGATCCCGAAGTAGCCAGAAGCATCGCAAATGATGCAGCCACGATTTTCAAATTTGAAAGCATATAAATTCCATATTCTTTGTTAAAGGACAAAAGCAAGCCGCGCTGCATATAGAAATAAAAGCATTGTTCGTGCCAAAAAAAAATCCCTATCAGAAACAAAGTGTTACATGTGTATTGGGTTGTAGTTGAGTGACTACTGTAAAAAATATCGACACATATTGATGACGCTAGGTCGCCATTAAGGTTCGTGCAAATACGGGGCAACGCATTGTTGGGGCGCCAGATCGGTCGCAGGTAACCTGAATCAGTTTGATAGCGCGAAGTGAATCCATGATTGCGTGCGCGTGGATGCTCCTGACGTTCGCTATTCGCGGCGTTACTTGAAAGTGATTGATGGTTCACCTCATGCTTTCGTGGTCGTGAGCGCCACGGCGACGCTGATTTGCCAAGATCGCAATTCGAACTCATCACGGCTGCAGTGTGAAACTCAACGTTTTAAGTTTGGGTGGCCAGAGAACTGTTTAGCGCTAATACCCATATTGCACTGCATGCCCGCAAACTCCCCCTCACCCATCCAACTCCGGATAACACCGAAAAATCCCGTCCTCGTTGAACGCAATGCGCCGATCACTGCGCAGGTAAGCCGCCACGCGCTGGTGCTGGGCCACACGGTCACGCAGCGCCAGCACCCGCGGGGTCTTCTTCAGGGCGCGCGTGGTCGCCTTGGGGAAGGCATAGCGCAGACCCTCCACCAGCTGGAACAGTGACAAGTCGGCATAGCTCAGCCGCGCGCCCACCAGGTGTTTGTCGCCTTTTGGGTTGCGCGCCAGCACGGCCTCCAGCCAGCCCAGGTACTTGGGCATGCGCTCGGTGCGAAATGTTTTTGCGGCGCGGGCTGCCTCCGGTTTCTGGTCTTTGTAGTACAGACTCGTGCTCACCGGGTGGTGCGTGTTGTGCGCCTCGCTCACGGCGTCGGCCATGGTGAGCTGAATCTGGTGCGCCCACAGGCGGTCGGCCTCGCTGGCGCCGATCAGCTTGAGGCGCGGGCCCAGGTACAGCAGGATGGCGGCGGTCTGGTTGATGGCCAGTTTGCCGTGTACCAGCACCGGGCAGGCAAACGGCGGGCGGATAACCGACTCGTCTTGCAGAAGGTGGAGCAGCGGCGCCAGGCCCTGCCCATCGCCGTCTTTGCCGCGCGCCACGTCCACATAAGGTGCGCCAGCGGCCTCAAGCGCCAGACGGATGAATTCGCCGCGGCCCTGGATGCTGGGCCAGTAGTGGAGTTGGTAGGTCATGCCGCACTATAGGCATGGTCGGTGCCGGGCGTTTGCGCCGCCCATAAAAACGGGGGCCGAAGCCCCCTAGTTTTTCAGCGCACCTGAGGTCAGACGGACTTCGTTTTGCGACGAAGAACCATGGCCATCAAACCCAGGCTGGTCAGCATCAGGGCCAGGGTTTCGGGTTCTGGAACGGTGGAGTCCGCCACATCGGTCACCGACAGGCTCCGAAATTGAGCTTGCCCCGGGATATTGCTGGCGAATTGCTCCAGCATGATGTGACCCGTGCCGGTCAACGCGATGCTGTAGTGGTGCCAGGTGTCATCGTTGATCAACGTAACTGGCGTGACGTAGGAGCTCGACGAACCCGCCAGCCAGGTGTGGGTGCCGGGAAAACCCTGGCTGAACCCCACGTAACCGCCGCTGTCGAAGTCTAGCGCGCCCAGGTAGTCAAAGTTGACGAATCCGCCCGTGAAACTGGCTGTTGTGTAGATGTCACCGCCGGAGTTGCCTTGGCTAAAGGACAGCACATTGCCGCTCACCGACGCGTAGGACGGCGTATTGGGCGTCCATGCGTTCAGGTCCGCAAAGTTTTCCGAGAAGTAGGTGACAGTTGCCATCGACTGGCCAACGGCGCCCACACAAAGCAGGGCGGCAAGTAGGTATTTTTTCATGGGGGGCATTTGATAAGTTGGGTTGAACGGGTGAGATTTTAGGGGCAGGGCAAGTCCGAGGCGGGGCGTTGTCAGCAGATCGAGCAGATGGCGCAAGCATTGACCGGGATACTTTGGGGTCTAAGCGACGTGCCCTTCGATTGGGCTGCTAATTTCCCCAATACAGCCGCATCGGGTTGCTTGACCTGACCGCGTCCACCACGTCCTGCGAGGGGCCCACCCAGTCGTTCAGGGCGGCATGAAGCGCTGCGTAATCAGCCTGTGACTCGTGGTTGGTGCAAGGCCAGTCGCTGCCCCACAGAAGCGCCTGCGGGCCCAACTCATCCCGCCAGAGTTGGGCCAGTTCGCGCGGATTCACCGCCGCTTGAAGACGGTAGGCGGCACTGAGTTTGATGTGGATCGCGCGCACGGTTGAAGGGACGTGGCCCGCTCCGCCCGATGGCGCTCGGCGCTGTAGCGCCCTGACGGTGGCGTCATGTCGCGACACTTGGTGCGGCTTGCCGAAATGGTCGACCACCACGGGCAGGGCCTGCGGCAAGGCGTCCAGCACCGCGGGTAGCCCCCCCGTGTCGGTGTGCAGCTCCACATGCCAGCCCATTTGCAGTAGCGCATCCCACAGCGCGGTGGCGCCTGCCCAGTGGCTCACACGGTGCATCTGCCCCGCCAGATTGAGCCGGATGCCGCGCACGCCCTGGGTGTGCAACAACGCCAATTCCGCCAGGGTCGCGTCGGGCGCGACCACCGCGACACCGCGCAGTGTGTCGGGGTGCTGGGCCAATTCGGCAAGTAGCTGCCGGTTGTCGGTGCCCATGAAGCTGGTCTGCACCAGCACGCCATGCGTGACCCCTGCCGATGTGGCTGCGGCCCGCCAAGCCCGCCCGGTGGCGGCATAGGCGGGGGTGTAGCGCGCGCCGGGGCGCGCCTGGCCCGCCTCAAACACATGAAAGTGCGTGTCCACTTGGCAAGGCGCATCCGCTTGACCGGGCTGCGGTTTTGACATTTCGGAGTTCATGGATTACATTCTAGTCATCTAGAGGACTAAATCAATGGACGCCACCCAAACCGGCAACACGTCACCCACCGCCGACCAGCCCGCCCCCGGCCAGAGCCGCTATGGCTGGCTGGCCGCGACGCTGCGGGCGCGCATCATGCAAGGCGAGTGGGTGCCCGGCACCGCCTTGCCGGCCGAAGCGGTGTTGGCCAAAGAACACGGCGTTGCCTTGGGCACCTTGCGCCAGGCTTTGGCGCTGCTGGTGGCGCAGGGCTTGCTGGAGCGCGTGCACGGGCGCGGCACGTTTGTGCGGGCGGGTCTGGATGGCGCGTCGATGCTGCGGTTTTTCCGTTTTTCTCAGGGCGACGACCGAATGGCCGCGCCTCAATCCACCATTCTGCGGCGCACGGTGCAGTTGGCCAGCGCCGATGTGGCGGATGCCCTGGGCTTGCCCGTGGGCGCCAGCGTCATCCAGTTGCAGCGCCTGCGCAGCCTGAGCGCCAAGCCCTGCCTGCTGGAGCAACTGGTGTTGCCGCTGCCCGGCTTTGAGGCCCTGGCCCAGTCCGACACCGCCGCCTGGGATGACCTGCTCTACCCCATGTACCAGCGGGTGTGCGGCGTGACCATTCACCGCGCCGAAGACAACCTGAGCTTTGGCCTGCTGGACGCCGCTCAGGCGGCGCTGCTGCAACTCGACGTGGGCCATCCCTGCGTGCAGGTGCAGCGGCGCGCTTTTGACTTGAGTGGCCGTTGCGTGGAACTGCGCACCACGCTGGGCGACGCCTTTGCTTTTCAGTACACCGCGCAGGTGCGCTGACGGGCCGATTAGTTGACATAACAATGACTGGAGACAAGCGTGAATGTTGAATTTTTTAGATCAAAACGGCCTGTAGCCCAGGTACACCGTTCGGGAGTAGCTATTGTTTTAGTAGCATCTTCTTGGCTGGGCGTGGCCACCGCACAGGCCGACACGGCACCGGTCTGGCCGTCCAGACCCATCACCCTGGTGGTGACCTATCCCCCGGGTGGCGGCGCCGACACGATGGCGCGTTTGCTCGCCCCCAAGCTGGGGGAGGCCTTGGGCCAACCGGTGATGGTGGAAAACAAACCCGGTGCCGGTGGGCAAATTGGCGCCGCAGCCGTGGCCAAAGCGGCGCCGGACGGCCACACGCTGATGCTCGACGCGTCCTCGTTCGCGGTCAACCCGTCGCTCTACGCCAAATTGCCTTACGACACCGACAAGGCGTTTCGCCCGATTGGCATCGTGGCGCTGTTCCCCAATGTGTTGCTGGTCAATGCCCAGTTCCCCGCCAAGTCGGTGGCGGACCTCGTGGCGGCGGCCAGGGCGGGCAAAGACACCGTGGCGTTCGCCTCGTCCGGCAACGGTTCGGCCCAGCATCTGGCGGGCGCGTTGTTTGAGTCTGCGGCCCGGGTCGAGATGGCGCACATCCCGTACAAAGGCGGCGGCCCGGCACTCAACGACGTGGTGGGCGGGCAAGTGCCGGTGTTTTTCGGCAACCTGGCTTCCACCCTGGGGCACATCCAGTCCGGCAGGCTTCGTGCCCTGGCGGTCACCAGCGCCCGGCGCACCCCCATCCTGCCCGACGTTCCCACGCTGGCCGAAGCCGGTGTGAATGGTGCCGAGGTTTACGAGTGGAATGTGGTGCTGGCCCCGGCCGGAACGCCCGATGCCGTGGTGGCCAAAGTGTCGGCCGCACTGCAAAAAACGCTGGACGCCCCCGAGGTCAAGGCGCGTATTGCGCAGCTCGGCGGCGAGATCCAGAAAGGCAGCCCCGACACCGCCCAAAGCTTTGTGCGCCAGCAAATGGCGCTGTGGTCCCGCGTGGTCAAGGCGCGCGGCATCGTGCTCGAATAGCCTTCCCGTCACCTCTTTGCGCAACCCCTTTCCTCAACCATTACCTAACCGCTCATCATCATGACGAACTTTCAACATACCCTGTCCCGCCGCCAATGGCTCACCCACACCGGCGCGGCAGCGCTGGCCACCTCGCCTTTCTTGGCCGCCCACGCGCAAACCTGGCCCTCCAAGCCGCTGCGTCTGGTGGTGCCGTTTGCGCCCGGCGGCAGTTCTGAAATCGTGGCCCGTGCCGTGGCCGCTGAAATGGCCAAGACCATCGGCCAGAATGTGTTTGTGGAAAACAAGCCCGGCGCCGCCGGCAACATTGCCATGCAGGAAGTGGCCAACTCCACGGACGAGCACACCCTGGTGCTGGGGCACATCGGCACGCTGGTCGTCAACCCCTTCATCTTCCCCAAGCTGCCCTATGACGCGGCGCGCGACTTTGCCCCCATCACGCTGCTCGCCAAGGTGCCCAGCCTGTATGTGGTGCACCCCGATTTGCCGGTGAAAAACCTGAAGGAATTCGTGGCCTACGCCAAGTCCAAACCGGGCCAGCTCAACTACGGCTCCGCGGGCAACGGCAGTGCCGGGCACCTGGCGTTCGAGTACCTGAAGATGGCCACCGAGACCTTCATGTTGCACGTGCCCTACCGTGGCACCGGCCCCATGCTGACCGACCTGATGGCCGGCCGCCTGCAAGCCGCCTCGGTGGGGGCGCCCGCGCTGTTGGCGTTCATCAAGGCGGGCAAACTGCGTTGCATCGCCACCGGCACGTCCACGCGCTTGCCGCAACTGCCCGATGTGCCCACCGTGGCCGAGCAGGGCTACAAAGGCTTTGAGATGACGCAGTGGTACGGCCTGATGGCCCCTTCCAAATGGCCCAAGGCCAACCTAGCGAAGCTGGAGGGCGAAGCCATCAAGGCCGCGCGCGGCAGCATCGTCAAAGAGAAGCTGTCCAATGAAACCGCCCTGGCCGTGGGCGGCACCGCAGCCGAGTTTGATGCCTTCATCAAGGCCGAACTGGCCCGCTGGAAACCCGTGATCGCCCGCGCGCAGATCAGGCCGGATGGGGCTTGACGGCGACTCTTAGGCAACCCGCTTGCTGTAGGCCAGAAAAACCGCATCGCGCACCCAACCCAGCGACTCGTACAAAGCCTGGGCTGAGAGGTTGGTGTGGGCGGTGGTGAGGTCCATGCGGGCGAAGCCCTTGTCTGCGGCGTGCTGCTCGGCCGCGAGCAGCAGCGCCTTGCCTGCGCCCGTGCGCCGCACCTCGGGCCGCACGAACAGGTCGTAGAGCGCATAAATCGGCAGGGCCTCGACCGAGCAGAAGCTGGGGTACAACTGGCAGAAGCCCACGGGCTCACCGTGGGCATGGGTCGCCAGCAAGATGACGGATTCTTCTTTCTCCAGCCGCTGGCCGATGAAGGCTGTGGCCCGCGCCAAATCAGGTGCCTGTTCGTAGAACTGGCGATAGGCGTCAAACAGCGGCGCGATGTGCTTGATGTCGGCCACGGTGGCGCGTCGGATGTGGAGTGGGGGCATTTTCAGAAGGGGTGAATGAATCAGGTTTTTGCGGTGCGCCCGATTCTAGGCAGTGCGCCGTTCACCCCCGTTTGGCCGTCGTCCACAAGGCCGCGCCCACGATCAGCCCGCCGCCCAGCCAGCCCCAGACGCTGAGCCCCTCGCCCAACCAGAGCACCGCAAACAGCGCGCCAAAAGCGGGCTCGCTGCTGGTCAGCAAGGCCACGCGGCTGGGCGAACTGTGCTTCAAGGCCCAGTTTTGCGCGAAGAACGCAAACACCGTGCAGCCCAGCACCAGGTACAGGCTGGCCTGCCAGAAGGCCGCATCGTACGGCAGTGGTGGCAGCCCTTGCGGCGTGCACAAGGCCAGCAGCAGGCTGCCCAAACCAATCACGCCCGCCTGCACCGCGGTGAGCGCCAGCGCCGGTGCGCTGCTGCGTTGGGTGAGCTTGCTGGTCTGGCAGACCGTGACGGCGCGCAGCACGGCCGCCACCAGCATCAAGCCGTCGCCCAGACCCAACTCACCCGCCAGCCCGCCACTGAGCAAGGCCGCGCCCAACAGCGACACACCGGCAAACACAAACATCGCCCGCGCCGGGCGGCTGCCCAGCAACCACCACTGCGCAAACGGCGTGAACACCACACACAGGCTGATCAGGAACGCCGCGTTGCTGGCCTGCGTGTGCGCCACACCAAAGGTTTCGCACAGAAAAATACCCAGCATCAGCGCCCCCAGCGGCAAGCCGGTGCGAACGGCATCGCGTCGTTGCTGCGTGCTGGCGCACAGCAGGGTGGGCAACAGCATCGCAAAGGTGAGCAAAAAGCGCACCGCCAAAAAACCCAGCACCGGGTAAAACGCCAGCGCCCCCTTGGCCACGCCGTAGCTGGTGCCCCAGACCACGGCCACCAGCAAGAGCGTCAGGTCCGACAGGTTCAACAATTTGTGGGGCGGCGACAGCGCAACAGAGGTCATGGCAAAGGCTCGTGGATGGGAAGATGGTCGGAAGAAAGCCGAATTATCAATTTGATCCCTGAGCTTGATAATCTGGCTTATCAGAACTACACCTGTGCGTGATGAGCATCAATAACCCGCTAGACAGCCTGCCCGACATGGCCGCATTTGCCCGCGTGGTGGAGGCCGGCAGTTTCTCCGAGGCCGCGCGGCAGTTGGGTGTCACGCCCTCGGCGGTGAGCCGCCAGGTGGCACGGCTCGAAGGTGTGTTGCGCGTGCGGCTGCTGGAGCGCACCACCCGCAAACTGCGCCTGACCGAAGCCGGCACCGCCGCCTACACCCGTTGCCAGACCCTGGTGGCCGCCGCACGCGAGGTGCTGGCGCTGAGCGACACCAACACCGCCACCCCGCGCGGCCTGGTGCGCATCAGCATGCCCAAGGCCTTTGGCCGCCAGGTGGTGCATCCGCTCATGCCCGCCTTCTTGCAGCAGTACCCAGAGGTGGATGTGCAACTGGTTATTACCGACCGCACGGTGGACCTGTTTGAAGAAGCCATCGACTTGGCCATCCGCATCACCGACGCTCCGCCGCCGGGCCTGGCCGGGCGCCCGCTCATGCGGATTCCCCACCTGGCCTGCGCCACGCCGCAGTACCTGGCCACGCATGGCACGCCGTTGCATCCGCGTGAGCTGGCCCGGCACAGCTGCCTGTACCTGGGCGACGTGGAGCGCGACCGCCACTGGCGCTTTCGCCGCGCGGGCGACGAGGTCACAGTGAAGGTGAGCGGCCGCTACGTGGCCAACCACAGCGAGGTGCGGCTGGAAGGCGCGTTAAACCACCTGGGCATCGCCAGCCTGCCCGAGTTCACCGCCCGCGCCAGCCTGGCCCGTGGCGAACTGGTGACGGTGCTCACCGACTGGGAGCACGCCACCGACTACGCCGGCATGGCCTGGCTGCTGTACCCGCCGAACCGGTTTTTGCCAGCCAAGCTGCGGGTGTGGATTGATTACCTGGTGGCGAACGTGAAGTAGGGGTGGGCGCTGATTTATAGAGAAAGTGCCTGTAGCCCAGGTGGAACGTTCGGAGGCAGCTATTAAATAAATAGCAAAAACTTGACGCACCTGGTCCGACTCAGTGCTCGTCCACCAGCCCACGCGCCAGCGCTTGCTCCTGGTCCTTGAAAATCGCCATCGCCGTTGTCATGCGTTTGAAGCCCAGTTTGCGATAGAACGGTTCCTTGCCGGGCACGGCATACAGGATGATTTTCTTGTGCTCCGCCGAGTGTTGCGCCAGTCGTTTGATGATGTCTTTGCCGATACCCGTACCTTGATGGCCAGGGTGCACGGCCACGTCGCAGATGTACGAGGTGTCCACGCCGTCGGCCAGTGCCCGGCCGGCGCCGACCAGGCGGCCGCCTTCAAAGACAAAGCAGGTGTAGCGGCTGTTGGAGAAGGCCTTTTGCAGCCCGCTGGCTGTTTTGTTGCCCAGGGGGGCGATGCGGTACAGGCTGGCGAGTTCTTCCCAGTCCATGTTCCCCAGCGAGTCTGTCCACGTGAGCGCCATGATGATATTGACCGGTCAAGCGAGGCGGGCGGCTCAGCGCGCCAGCACCGGAAACAGCTTCACCAGCCCGTCCGACATCACTTCCACGGCCAGCGCGGCCAGGATCAGGCCCATCAGCCGCGTCATCACGTTGATGCCGGTTTTGCCCAGGCCGCGCGCAATCGGCTGCGCCAATGAAAAGCACACGGCGGTCGCCAGTGCGATGACCACGCCGTAACCGACCAGCGTGGTGAGTTGCAGCACGGTCTTGGCCTTGTCGGCGTAAATTACCACGGTGGACATGGTGGCCGGGCCGGTCAACAGGGGGATCGTGAGCGGCACCACGGCAATGCTGGCGCGGGCTGCCGCGTCGTGCATTTCTTCTTCATTCGACTTCGCTTCTGCTGGTTGTGCGTTGAGCATGGCCAGTGCCGAGGTCAGCAGCAGCATGCCGCCGCCCACCTGAAAGCTGGCCAGCGAGATGCCAAAAAACTCCAGGATGTGCAGGCCCATCAGCGCGCTGACGGCAATCACCACAAAGGTGCTGAACGCAGAAATGAGGATCGTGCGCCGCCGCTGTTCTGCGGTGAAGTCGAGCGTGTAGTGAATGAAAAACGGCACGATGGCCAGGGGGTTGACGATGGCCAGCAGCGTGACGAGGGGTTTGAAATCCATGAGGCGTGGTTCTCAGAGCACCGCGTTGAGCGCGGTTTCCAGTTGCTGGACCGTGCGCTCGATGTTGTGCAGTTTTTCCAGCCCAAACAGGCCCACGCGAAAGGTCCTGAAGTCGGCCGGTTCGTCGCATTGCAGCGGCACCCCGGCGGCAGTTTGCAGGCCTTGCGCGAGGAATTTTTTGGACGATTGAATGTCGGCATCGTCGGTGTAGCTCACCACCACGCCGGGTGCCTGGAATCCTTCCGCTGCCACGCTTTTGATGCCTTTGCTCTCAAACAAGGCACGCACGGCGTCCCCCAGTTGCTGTTGCTCGGCGCGCACTTTCTCAAAGCCGTAGTTTTGCGTTTCCTTCATCACCTCGCGCAGACGCGTCAGTGCATCGGTGGGCATGGTGGCGTGGTAGGCGTGGCCGCCGTTTTCATAGGCTTCCATGATTTGCAGCCACTTGCGCAGGTCGCAGGCAAAACTGCTGCTGGTGGTGCTGTCAATGCGGGTGCGGGCGAGTTCGCTCAACATCACCAGGGCGCAGCAGGGTGAACCGCTCCAGCCTTTTTGCGGCGCGCTGATCAGCACGTCCACGCCGGTGGCCTCCATATCCACCCAGATCGCGCCGGAGGCAATGCAGTCCAGTACAAACAGGCCGCCCACCGAGTGCACGGCGTCGGCCACGGCACGCAGGTAGTCGTCGGGCAGGATCATGCCGCAGGCGGTTTCCACGTGGGGGGCGAACACGACGGCGGGTTTCTCGGCTTGGATGGTGGCGACCACCTCGTCGATGGGCGCGGGCGCATAAGGCGCTTGCCGGTCGTCGCCCTGACGGCGGGCTTTCATGACGATGGCCTCGGACGGAATCTTGCCCATGTCGAAAATCTGGCTCCAGCGGTAGCTGAACCAGCCGTTGCGGATGACCAGCACCTTCTGGCCGGTGGCAAACTGACGGGCCACCGCTTCCATGCCGAAGGTGCCGCTGCCGGGCACCAGTGCGACGGACTTGGCGTGGTAGACCTCTTTGAGAATGCCGGAGATGTCTTTCATGACGCCCTGGAAACTCTGGGACATGTGGTTGAGCGCGCGGTCGGTGTACACCACGGAAAATTCGAGTAACCCGGTGGGGTCAACCTGAGGAAGCAAGCCCGGCATGATCAGCTCCAATCGTCAATGACATGGTGTGAAAGGACGGTCAGCTTAGCATGCCGGGTGGCTGGCAGGCCACATCCATATCAAGCTGCAAGGCCGTCTACAGGCGGGCGTCCGACCGGCGCGTCTACCCGCGGGCAAGTCGTGTCTAGCGGCCGCCCGCCACGTCCAGCATCGACCCGGTGGTGTAGCTGGACTCGCCCGACAGCAGCCACAGGATCGCCTGCGCGACCTCCATCGCTGTGCCGGCGCGCTGCATCGGCACCAGCGGCGCCATCTGGCGGGCCCGCTCAGGCTGGCCGCCCGAGGCATGGATGTCGGTCTCGATGATGCCGGGTCGCACCGCATTGACGCGAATGCCCTCCAGCGCCACTTCTTTCGCCAGCCCGATGGTCAGTGAGTCGATGGCGCCCTTGCTCGCGGCATAGTCCACGTACTGGCCCGCGCCACCCAGGCGCGCTGCCGCACTGGAGACGTTGACGATGGCACCGCCCGCCCCGCCAAAACGGGTGCTCATGCGTTTGACGGCTTCGCGTGCGCACACAAAGCTGCCCAGCACGTTGATGTCGAACATGCGCTGGATCCGCGCCACCGTCATCTCGTCCACGCGGGCTGCCACGTCCACCACCCCCGCGTTGTTGACCAGCGCGGTGAGGCGGCCGAGTTTGGCATCGATTTTTTCGAACATGGCCATCACCTCGGCCTCCACGCCCACGTTGGCCTGCACCGTGATGGCGTGGCCACCGCTTGCGCGA
The DNA here is from genome assembly GCF_056521395.1 of Rhodoferax sp. LS1R11. Taxonomy (NCBI): domain Bacteria; kingdom Pseudomonadati; phylum Pseudomonadota; class Betaproteobacteria; order Burkholderiales; family Comamonadaceae; genus Rhodoferax; species Rhodoferax sp. LS1R11. Next base: position 11,001 of record NZ_JBWMAW010000012.1, on the reverse strand, counting down.
ATTTGCCGCACCACCTCGTCGGCGGCCAGTGAGTTGGCGGTGTAGTTCACGGCCACGGCGTAGCCTCGTTGCGCGGCCAGCAGGGCCGTGGCCGCGCCAATGCCGCGCGAGCCGCCGGTGACTAAAAGGATTGGGTTCATGCTGCTTCCTGCCCGCTGGTGGGAAATGGGGTAACAATGATTGGCTGTGTCCCGCCATCGTAGCGCGCAGGTTCGCCACGGACGGCACACCGCCATCTCAGCCCCCAACATCCGAAGGAGACACCTTGAGCGATCCTGTTGACTATTACCTGGCCGTGCAAAGTCCCTGGACCTACCTGGGGCACACCCGCTTCGTGGCCATGATGAAAACCAGTGGTCGGCCGGTGCGGGTCTTGCCCGCGGACTTTGGCCAGGTGTTTGCCGTCTCGGGCGGGTTGCCATTGCCCAAACGGGCCCCGCAACGCCAGGCCTACCGGCTGCTGGAGCTGGCGCGGTTTCGCGATGCCCTGGGGATGCCGCTCAACCTGCAACCCCGTTACTTTCCGGTGTCGGCCGACGCGGCGTCGCGCCTGATCATTGCTGTGGTGCTGGAGGAGGGCAATGACGCCGCCCTGCGTTTGAGCGGCGCCGTGTTTGCAGCCGTCTGGGCGCAGGAGCGCGACATTGCCAGCGCCCAAACCCTGGCCGAGTTGCTGGACGAATGTGGTTTGCCCGCCGGGCGGCTGGCGCAGTCGCACAGCCCGCGCGTGACCGGTCAATATGCCGCCAACACCCAGGCGGCGATTGACGCGGGTGTGTTTGGCGCGCCCAGTTATTGCGTTGACGGCGAGTTGTTCTGGGGACAGGATCGCCTTGATTTTGTCGAACGCAAGCTGATCGATTCAGCGGCTTGATGGCCTTCTTCGCTATTTTTTTAAGGATTCTTCATGACCCAATTCATTGAACTGACCGCTGCCGATGGCTTCCAGTTTCCTGCCTACGTGGCGCAACCCGCAGGGCCTGCCCGAGGCGCGGTGGTGGTGCTGCAGGAGATTTTTGGCGTCAACCCCCACATTCGCGCGGTGGCCGATGGCTTCGCCGCCCAGGGTTACCTGGCCATCGCGCCAGCCACCTTCCACCGGGTCCGGCAGGGGGTGGCGCTGGGCTACACGCCCGAGGATATTGATGTGGGCAAGGACTTGAAGGCGCTTGTCGAAGCACTGCCAGCGCCTGGCGTGATGCAGGACGTGCAGGCGGCCGTCCATTACGCGGCACAGGCGGGCGCGACGGGTGGGGCCCACAAGGTGGGTGTGGTGGGTTACTGCTGGGGTGGCTTGTTGGCCTGGCGCGCGGCTTGCCTTCTGTCCGGGGTCAGCGCGGCCGTGCCGTATTACGGTGGCGGCATGACCAGCCCGGTCGAGATCGCCCGCACACCGCGCTGCCCGGTGCTGGCGCATTTCTCGGACCGCGACCCGTCGATTCCCATGGACGGTGTCGAGGCATTCAGGCAGGGGCATCCCGAGGTGGAGATGCACATTTACCCGGCCCACCACGGCTTCAACTGTGACCACCGCGGCGCCTACGACGCGGCGGCGGCTGCCCTGGCAAGCGAGCGCACGCTGGCGTTTTTTGCCCAACATCTGGCTTGACTCCGGTGCTGCTCGATCAGCTCGACGCTGAGTACACCCGCCGCGGGCCGGGTTTTAGCGGGCGGAGCGCTCCAGATAACGTTTGCGCCAGAAAAACACCACCAGTCCGACGGCAATCAACCCCATGAAACCCAAGGCGATCAGGAAACCGTTGGAACGGTGCAGCAATGGAATGAACTCGAAATTCATGCCAAAAATACCGGCAATCAGGTTCAGGGGCAGGAAGATGGCGGTCAGTACCGTGAGCGTGCGCATGATCTCGTTGGTGCGGTGACTTTGGGCGTTGAAGTGCATCTGCACCGCGGTCTCGGCACTTTGCTCCAGGCGGCGCACATGGTGCACCACCCGCTCAATGTGCTCCAGCACATCGCGGCTGCGCACCTGCAGCAGGTCGCGCTCACGCTGTCCGGCGGGGGTGTCGGCATCGGGCCAGGTTTTGATGGCTTCGATCCAGTCTTGCAGGGCGGCGCGCTGGTCTTCGCAGATCTCGTCCAGATGGTGCAGTGACAACCGGGCGTCCAGCAGGGCGCCCCAGTTGTTGAAGCGCGTTTTGGGGTTCAGCAGCTCGGACTGCCAATGGTCCAGCTGGTGCGTCAGCTCCCGGCGCAGGTCCAGATAACCGTCCACCATGTGGTTGATGACGCGCAGCATCAGGTCGGCCGGGCTGCTTGGCAGACGAGCGCCTGCCGCGTGGGAGGCGGCAGACGCCGCACTCAACAGCTTGGCGGCGTAGGCATCGCGCACCGCGCAATCGGTCGGGTGGACGGTGAGCAAAATGTGGTCGAACACCGCAAAGCCCACCGGGCTAGTGTCAATGCGTCGCAAGATGGGTGGCCCGCCCCGGGTCGGCGCGCGGTGCAGGGGCAGGCCGGGGTGGGCCAGGTCGGTCTCGGTATGGCCTGCGGCCAGTCGGCGAAACACCATCAGGTCGTATTGCGAGGTGTAGTCGTAATGCGAGGGCAGCTGGTTGTTCAGCAAGTCGGAGATGTGCAGGTCCACCAGTTGCATGCCGCACAGGGCTTGCAGCGTGGCCTGGATTTGCCCTTGCATGACTTCAAACTCGCGCCGTGCGCAGGCAATCCAGAGGTAGCCATTCACGGGCATTCGCAGGTCAGCCAGCGGCGTGGACGCCTCGCTCTCGGTGACCTGGGTGCCATTGATGGTGAAAATTCTCATGGGCGGCGTGGGGTGGTAAATTTATGAGAAATAGGGCTGTAGCGCGCGTCAGCCGTGCACAAGTAGCTATTGTTTTTGTAGCAGACGAGCTGCATCCATCGCAAAGTAGGTCAGCACACCATCGGCCCCGGCGCGCTTGAACGCCAGCAGGCTTTCCATCATGACGGCATCGTGGTCCAGCCAGCCATTGAGGGCGGCGGCCTTGAGCATGGCGTATTCACCGCTGACCTGGTAGGCGAACGTGGGCACCAAGAAGGAGTCCTTGACGCGGCGCACCACGTCCAGGTAAGGCATGCCGGGCTTGACCATCACCATGTCGGCGCCTTCGGCAATGTCCATGGCCACTTCGCGCAAGGCTTCGTCGGAGTTGCCCGGGTCCATCTGGTAGACCTTCTTGTTGCTTTTCCCCAGGTTCGCCGCCGAGCCGACGGCGTCGCGGAACGGGCCATAAAACGCACTGGCGTACTTGGCGCTGTAGGCCATGATGCGGGTATGAATGAAGTGGTTGGCCTCCAAAGCGTGCCGGATGGCGCCAATGCGGCCATCCATCATGTCGCTGGGCGCCACAATGTCCACGCCCGCGCCGGCTTGTGTCAGGGCCTGTTTCACCAGCACCTCAATGGTGGCGTCGTTCATGATGTAGCCGTTCTCGGCCGGGTTGGGGTCGGGCAAGCCGTCCTGGCCGTGGCTGGTGAAGGGGTCCAGAGCCACATCGGTCATGACGCCCAGGTCCGGGAATTCCTTTTTCAGCGCCCGCACCACGCGTGGCACCAGGCCATCGGGGTTCAGTGCTTCCCGCCCGTCCGGCGTTTTGAGCGCCGGGTCAATCACCGGAAACAGGGCCATGACGGGAATCCCCAGCTTCACGCATTCCTCTGCCACGGGCAGCAGCAGGTCCAGACTCAGGCGCTCCACGCCCGGCATGGAGGCAATCGTTTCCCGCTGGCGTTGTCCGTCCACCACAAATACCGGGTAGATCAGGTCGTGGGGCGTGAGGCTGTTTTCGCGCACCAGGTTGCGCGTGAAGGTGTCGCGCCGCAGTCGGCGGGGGCGACCCATGGGGTAGGGGGCATGTGATGTCATGCAGAAAAGTGTAAGGCGTGATTGCTTTTTGGCAGGGCCGTCTAAAAATAATTCCCCCCGGATCTTGTAATCACGGCGTAATTTTGATAAATTACGAGCGGGCAGTTCGCTGCCTCCCGCTTTTCCTCCCTGAGCGGGGCCTTGATGTGTGACAGCAAATAGGCTTACCACCCCAGCATTCGTGCTGGGGTTTTTTTTGGCCTAAACTGTTTGCATGCTTTGGGTCAAATCTTTCCATATTGTTTTCGTTGCCAGCTGGTTTGCCGGCCTGTTCTACCTTCCGCGCATTTTTGTGAACCTGGCCATGGTGCCGCCACAGTCCGTTGCCGAGCGTGAACGGCTGCTGCTCATGGCCCGAAAACTCATGCGTTTCACCACCATGCTGGCGGTCCCTGCCGTGGCGCTCGGTCTGTGGCTGTGGCTGGGCTACGGCATTGGCCAAGGCCCGGGCAACGGCTGGATGCACGCCAAACTGTTCGTCGTTGTGCTGGCGCTGGGCTACCACCACGCCTGCGGGGTGATGCTGAAAAAGTTTGTGCGGGGCGACCGGGGGCGCAGTCATGTCTGGTACCGATGGTTCAACGAGGTGCCGGTGCTGCTCCTGCTGACGGCTGTGGTGCTGGTGGTGGTCAAGCCGTTTTGACGGGCCGTTAGCCGATGCACAAGACCTCCGCCTGGCCTCTGGCGCTGATCTATATCGGGCTCATCGTTTACGCCAGCCTGTATCCCTTTGCCGACTTGCGTTACCAGGGCATCGTGCCCTGGGCTTTCCTTGACAGTGCCCTGCCCAAATATTGGACCGGCTTTGATGTGGCCATCAACATGCTGGGTTACCTGCCACTTGGGTTTTTGCTGGTCGTCAGTGCGGTGCGCAGTGACAGGGGCCGTTTCTCTGTCGTCTTGGCCATGCTGGCGGCGGGGGGGGTGTCACTGACCATGGAGTCACTGCAGAGCTACCTGCCTACCCGAGTCCCGTCCAACGTTGACCTGGCGCTCAATGTGGCCGGTGCGGGCGTGGGCGCACTGATGGCCTGGGCGATGGAGAAGTTCGGCGCGATTGACCATTGGAGCCGCTTGCGCGCCCGCTGGTTTGTGACGGACGCGCGCGGCGGGCTTGTCTTGCTGGCCTTGTGGCCGCTCGCCTTGTTGTTTCCGGCCTCGGTGCCGTTTGGCTTGGGCCAAGTGCTGGAGCGGCTGGAGGCTGCTTTGGCAGATGCCCTGGAGGACACGCCATTTCTGGATTGGTTGCCGGTGCGCGACATTGAGCTGCAGCCGCTGGTGCCTGGCGCCGAGATGGTGTGCGTGATGCTGGGGTTCATGATTCCATGCCTGCTCGGCTATTGCATCATTCGCAAGGTGAACATCAGGGCCCTGTTTTTGCTCGCCATGTTCGTCGTGGGTGTGGGCGCCACCGTTCTTTCGGCGGCCTTGAGCTATGGTCCGGAGCACGCCCTGGCATGGTTCAGCTTGCCGGTGAAAGCTGGCCTGGTCACCGCCCTCATCCTGGTGATTTTGTCGTTGTGGCTGCCCCGCCGGGCCTGCGCGGCCTTGGTGTTGCTGGCCTTGGGCGTCTACCTGAGCTTGCTCAATCAGGCGCCCGCGAGCCCGTATTTTGCGCAAACGCTGGCCAATTGGGAGCAGGGGCGGTTTATCCGGTTCAATGGTCTGGCCCAGTGGGTGGGCTGGATTTGGCCTTATGCCGCCATGGTGTACGTGTTGACGCAGGTCTGGGGACGCGAGCCAAAAAACTAGAATCATGTTCATGAGTGAACCAATATTTGCCCCCCAGGCGCCCCCCTCTTATTACGAGCGGCACATCTTTTTCTGTCTCAATGAGCGAAAAAACGGCGAAGAATGCTGTGCCCAACATAAAGCGCAGGAAGGTTTCGACCGCTGCAAACTCCAGATCAAGGCGGCTGGGCTGTCGGGTCCGGGCCAGGTTCGGGTCAACAAGGCCGGCTGCCTCGACCGTTGTGCGGCCGGGCCGGTCGCTGTGGTGTACCCAGAGGCCGTCTGGTACACCTTTGTGGACAGTGATGACATTGACGAAATCGTGGAGTCCCACCTCAAAAACGGCAAAGTGGTTGAGCGTCTGCTCGTGCCCGCCAACGTCGGGCGTTGAGTCAAATATGCCGCTGGCCCGCGTAAAATATACGCAGTCAGCTATTTTATTCATAGCAGTTAAATCACACATCCTCCGTTGTCTTGATGACGGATGCACCCGCATTTTCATGAAAAAATTCCTCCTTTCCCTCGCCGCTGCGATGTGCTTTTCAGTCGCCGCACAAACGCCGCAACCGCCCGAAATTGCAGCGCGCTCCTATCTGCTGCTGGATGTCACGGCCAACCAGGTGCTTGCAGAAAAGGGCATTGATGCCCCGGTGGAGCCCGCATCGCTGACCAAGCTGATGACGGCGTATCTGGTATTTGATGCCTTGCGCAGCAAGAAGATTGAGCTCAAACAGACGTTGCCGGTCAGCGAGCGTGCCTGGAAGATGCCGGGATCACGCATGTTCATTGATCCCAAGATGAAGGTGCCCGTGGAAGACCTCATCAAAGGCATGATTGTCCAAAGCGGCAATGACGCCACAATGGCGCTCGCCGAAGGCGTTGGTGGTACCGCCGAACGCTTTGTTCAGCTCATGAATGAACAGGCCAAAGCGCTGGGTATGAAATCGACCAGTTACCGCAACCCAGAAGGCCTGACCGAGGCTGGACACATCACGACAGCACGCGACCTCGGTGTTCTTGCCATCCGGTTGATGCACGATTTTCCTGATTATGTAGCCTATTACGCCATCAAGAAATACCGCTACGAAGGCACGCCGGCGACCAATGACAGCAACCGAAATCTGCTTTTGTTCCGCGACCCCACTGTGGATGGTTTGAAGACGGGTCACACCGACGCCGCAGGCTATTGCCTGATTGCAACGGCGAAGCGTAACTTCCCCAGCTTGATCACTCAGGGTGCACCCGCTGGCTCGCCTGCTGCACTTGGCAGCCGTCGCCTGTTGTCGATCGTGTTGGGTACAGCCAGCGAGAATGCGCGCGCCAATGAGTCCCAGAAATTGCTGAACTGGGGCTACACGGCCTATGAAGCGGTCAAACTCTTTGACGCCAACCAGGCGGTGGTCTCTCCAGCGGTTTGGAAAGGCAAGTCCAGCGTCGTCAATCTGGGGCGGCCGGAAGCCATCATGGTGGCAGTGCCCGCAGGCACGGCAAGCAAGGTCAAAACGCAAGTGGTTCGCGCTGATCCCTTGGTGGCCCCGTTTGCCAAAGGTCAGCAGCTGGCCACGCTGAAGATTACCAATGGCGATCAGAGCTTGGTCGACGTCCCCTTGGTCGCGCTGGAAGCGGTCGAGCAAGCAGGGGTTTTGGGCCGTGCATGGGACTCGATTCGGCTGTGGATCAAGTAAAAAGGGCTAAAAACATAGTTGGCGTCTGCTAACTATCCAGCTTTTTTACTGCAGCAGAAGTTGATTGCGTGAAAACCCTTGTCCTGATATAGTGGAAGGCTTTTCGGAATTTCCGAAGGGTTTCACGTTTTCGAAGTTTTTAAGTTTTAGTTACCAAACGTTTAGGGACGTTTTTCAATGCCAACCATCAATCAATTAGTACGTCAGGGGCGCGAGGTCGAAACGATCAAGTCAAAAAGCCCCGCGATGCAAAACTCTCCACAGCGTCGTGGTGTGTGCACCCGTGTGTACACCACAACGCCAAAGAAGCCTAACTCGGCTCTGCGTAAAGTCGCCAAAGTGCGCCTGACCAACGGATTCGAAGTTATCTCCTACATCGGCGGTGAAGGCCACAACCTGCAGGAGCACTCAGTGGTGCTCGTGCGTGGTGGACGCGTCAAGGATTTGCCGGGTGTGCGTTACCACATCGTGCGCGGTTCGCTCGATTTGCAAGGCGTGAAAGATCGCAAGCAGTCGCGCTCCAAGTACGGTGCGAAAAAGCCAAAAGCCAAATAAGCCAACGCTTGTTCGGAAAAATAAAGGTGTTGTCTCCCGCGTGGCGCGGTGATTCAACGTAGTGACCCGCTGTTGGGTCGAGTAAGTGAAAACCAAAATGGTTTTTGCGGCGTCAGATATTGATGCCAACTGAAGCAAATAAGAGGTGAAAAAATGCCACGTCGTCGCGAAGTCCCTAAACGTGAAATTCTGCCGGATCCAAAGTTCGGTAATGTCGAGTTGTCCAAATTCATGAACGTGATCATGGAAGGCGGCAAAAAAGCGGTTGCTGAGCGCATCATTTATGGTGCTCTTGAGCAGATCGAAAAGAAAAACCCGGGTAAAGACCCGGTTGAAGCCTTCACCATGGCCATCAACAATGTCAAGCCCATGGTTGAGGTGAAGTCCCGTCGCGTTGGTGGTGCAAACTACCAAGTGCCTGTGGAAGTGCGTCCCGTCCGTCGTCTGGCTTTGTCCATGCGCTGGATTAAAGAAGCTGCTCGCAAGCGCGGTGAAAAATCGATGGCCCTGCGTCTGGCCAATGAGTTGATGGAAGCCACCGAAGGCCGTGGCGGCGCCATGAAGAAGCGTGACGAAGTTCACCGCATGGCTGAAGCCAACAAGGCCTTCTCTCACTTCCGTTTCTAAGACGGCTACTGCGCGGCTTTCACCCGCCGTCGCAATCTTGTGCCAGGCCTTGCGCATTGGTCTCTGGATTGCTCATGGTGTGAAAGCCGCACGCTACGGTGCAAAGATCACAAGTCTTTGCGGGTAGCGGTTTGAATATACAGATCAACCAAGGATCCATCATGGCTCGCCATACCCCCATTGAACGCTACCGCAATATCGGTATTTCGGCTCACATTGACGCTGGTAAGACAACCACCACCGAGCGCGTACTTTTTTACACCGGTGTGAACCACAAGATTGGTGAAGTTCATGACGGCGCGGCCACCATGGACTGGATGGAGCAGGAGCAAGAGCGTGGCATCACGATCACCTCTGCTGCCACGACATGTTTCTGGAAGGGTATGGACAAGTCCTTGCCCGAGCACCGGATCAACATCATTGACACCCCTGGACACGTTGACTTCACGATTGAAGTCGAGCGTTCCATGCGCGTGCTTGACGGCGCTTGTATGGTTTATTGTGCCGTGGGTGGTGTTCAGCCCCAGTCCGAGACCGTCTGGCGTCAGGCTAACAAGTACAAAGTGCCTCGTTTGGCTTTTGTTAACAAGATGGACCGCACGGGTGCCAACTTCTTCAAGGTCGTGGACCAGATGAAATTGCGCCTGAAGGCCAACCCTGTGCCCATGGTGATCCCAATCGGTGCTGAAGAAAACTTCACTGGCGTGGTTGACCTGATCAAAATGAAGGCCATCATCTGGGATGAGGCGTCACAAGGTATGTTGTTTGACTACCGTGATATCCCTGCCGACTTGGTCGAAGTGGCCAAGGAGTGGCGCGAGAAGATGGTTGAGGCCGCGGCTGAAGCCAATGAAGAGCTGATGAACAAATACCTTGAAGAAGGTGAGTTGACTGAAGAAGAGATCAAGTTCGGTATTCGTACGCGTACGATCGCCAGCGAAATCCAGCCCATGTACTGCGGCTCTGCCTTCAAGAACAAAGGCGTGCAGCGTATGCTGGATGCCGTGATTGAATTCATGCCGTCGCCTGTGGATATTCCACCTGTCAAGGGTATGGACGAGGATGAAAATCCCGTCGTACGCCAAGCCAGCGACACCGAGAAGTTCTCCGCTCTGGCCTTCAAATTGATGACCGACCCGTTCGTTGGTCAGTTGACCTTCGTGCGTGTTTATTCGGGCGTTTTGACCAAGGGTGACACCGTCTTTAACCCCATTCGCGGCAAGAAAGAGCGCATCGGGCGGATCGTACAAATGCACGCCAACAACCGCGAAGAAGTTAGCGAAATCGTCGCCGGTGACATCGCTGCCTGTATCGGTTTGAAAGATGTGACTACAGGTGAGACCCTGTGCGACCCATCGGCTATCGTGATGTTGGAGCGCATGGTGTTCCCGGAGCCGGTGATTACCCAGGCCGTGGAACCCAAGACCAAGGTTGATCAGGAAAAAATGGGTATCGCTTTGCAGCGTTTGGCGCAAGAAGATCCATCTTTCCGCGTCAAGACCGACGAAGAGTCGGGTCAGACCTTGATCGCTGGTATGGGTGAGCTGCACTTGGAAATTATTGTTGATCGCATGAAGCGTGAGTTTGGCGTGGAAGCCAACGTCGGCAAACCACAAGTGTCCTACCGCGAAACCATTCGCAAGACGGTGGAAGACGCTGAAGGTAAGTTTGTTCGCCAGTCCGGCGGCAAGGGCCAGTATGGTCACGTGGTGTTGAAGATCGAACCCAATGAGCCTGGCAAAGGCATTGAGTTTGTGGACGCAATCAAGGGCGGTACGGTGCCCCGCGAGTACATTCCTGCGGTTGAAAAAGGCATCAACGAAGCCGTGACCCAAGGCGTGCTGGCTGGCTACCCGGTGGTGGATGTCAAGGTCACGTTGCATTTCGGCTCTTACCATGATGTGGACTCGAATGAGCTGGCCTTTAAGATGGCCGCCATCTTCGGATTCAAAGAAGGTTGCCGCAAGGCTGGCCCAGTGATTCTGGAGCCGATGATGGCTGTCGAGGTGGAAACGCCTGAAGACTATGCTGGTAACGTGATGGGCGATTTGGCGTCACGTCGCGGCATGGTCCAGGGCATGGAAGACATGGTCGGTGGCGGCAAGGCCATCAAGGCTGAAGTGCCTCTGTCGGAAATGTTTGGTTATTCCACCACGTTGCGTTCCATGTCCCAAGGACGTGCCACATACACGATGGAATTCAAGCATTACTCGGAGGCGCCACGTAACGTATCCGAAGCCATCATGGCTTCCCGCGCTAAGTAAAAATTGATAGAACAGTGCTTGGTTTTTGCCAAGAACTGTTTTGTTTGATCCCCCTGTCTGCGATGGTGTGCCGCCTTGTTCCCGTGCGAGGCGATCCAGCAACACTGTGCAAACATTAAACCTGTACACGGGAACTAGCTCTTTGGAGAATTGAAAAATGGGAAAAGAAAAATTCACGCGTACCAAGCCCCACGTCAACGTGGGCACCATTGGCCACGTCGACCACGGTAAAACCACGCTGACTGCGGCTATCACGTCAGTGCTGGCAGCC